>CAYNCY010000534.1:0-2886 GCA_964395195.1 uncultured Steroidobacteraceae bacterium | reverse complement strand
CCCGAGTGCCGTGCGCGCGGCTCCCGTGAGCGTCGCGAGGTCAATCACGAGATCGGGCTTCTCCTCCTCCGCGAGCGCCAGCGCATCGGCGAGAACGAGGCGGCCTTCCGCGTCGGTGTTGGCGACCTCGACGGTGAGGCCCTTGCGCGTCGCGAGCACATCGCCCGGGTGGTAGGCATTCGCGCTGACGCTGTTCTCGACCGCGGGCACGAGCAGCCGGAGGCGAACCCTCAGCCCCGCATCCATCACGAGCTGGGCGAGCGCGAGCGCGCAGGCCGCGCCGCCCATGTCCTTCTTCATGAGGAGCATGCCGCTCGAGGGCTTCAGATCGAGGCCGCCCGTGTCGAAGCACACACCCTTGCCGATCAGCGTCACGCGCGGACCCGCACTCCCCCACGTGAGATCAAGAAGTCGCGGCGCCTGCGCAGCAGCGCGCCCGACCGCGTGGATCGCGGGGAAACCTTCGGCGATGAGCGCATCGCCGACGATCGCGCGGCAGCGGGCGCCGTAGCGTGTCGCGACCGCCTCGATCGCAGCGCCGAGTTCCTTGGGTCCGAGATCGCCGGCGGGCGTGTTGATCAGGTCGCGCGCGAGCGCATCGGCCGCGGCGATCCTCTGCACGTCGGCGCCATTGGCGCCGGGCGGGAGGACGAGCATCGGCCCTGGCGCCGGCACGGGCGCCTTGTAGCGATCAAAACGGTAGCGCCCGAGCGCCCAGCCGAGCGCGGCCGCCGTCGCGGCATTGCCCGACAATTGGTCCGCGAACTGGTAGCTGCCGGGCGGCAGGCGCTCGGAGAGTCCCTGCACGGCGGCAGGTCCGAGTTCGGCGAGGCTGACGAGGCGCCCGAGCCCGACGAGCGCGCCAAGAAGCTCACCGTCCGGGCGCGGCACGAGCAGCACCCGCCCCCGCTCGCCCCGGAATCCATTGCTTCGCGCCCACTGCACGGCCGCTGCGCGTAGCGCGGCCGGCACGCGCTCGCCCCACGTGTCGGCCTCCGTTTCGGTCACGAGCCAGAGCGGTCGGCACCCCGCGGGTGCGTCGGTGAGGAAGGGCGACATGGCGGAACTCAGAAAAAGCCGGACGGGGTTGCCGCCAAGGATAGCTCAGCCACCCGCGCCCACCGCCGGCGTTCGTTGTGCAGTGCATTGACAACCTCCGCGCGGCTGTGCTGACATCGGGGCGACTTCCAGCGTATTTAGGCTCATGCACACGACTCTGATCCCGTCCGGCCCCGTCACGATCGCGCTGCCGACCGCGCGCGCGCTCCTGCTTGGCGACCTCCTTCTTGGCCCACCGAGGTGCGGGATCCACGGCTGACACCAGGTCGCCACGAACTTAAGGAACCCCGCACCGGCACCGCCCGAGGCGGGGTTTTCTTTTGGCGCTTTCAAACATTCCATTGCGGAGATTCGACATGCGTATCTACTCGACGAAAGACGCGGACCCGAAGGCCCTTCGAGGCGCGACCATCGCGATCCTCGGCTACGGCAGCCAGGGTCGCGCGCACGCGCTCAACCTCAAGGACTCGGGCTACCGCGTCGTCGTTGGGCTGCGCCGCGCAGGCGCGAGCTGGAAGAAGGCGAAGAAGGACGGCCTCGAGGTCGCCGAGCCCGCCGACGCCGTGAAGGGCGCGACGCTCGTCGCGCTCCTGACGCCCGACCTCACGCAGCCCGCCGTCTACGCCGCGGTGAAGGCCAATCTCCCCAAGGGCGCGACGCTCCTCTTCGCGCACGGCTTCAACATCCACTTCGGTGAGATCAAGCCGCGCAAGGACCTGAACGTCGTGCTGATCGCGCCGAAGGGTCCGGGCGACCTCGTGCGCCGCCAGTACCAGCAGGGCCGCGGCGTGCCGTGCCTGATCGCGGTCGCGCAATCCGGCGCCGGCGCCCCGAAGAAACAGGCCAAGGCCCAGGCCCTCGCCTACGCGCACGGCATCGGCGGCACGCGCGGCGGCGTGCTCGAGACGACCTTCGAGGAAGAGACGGTGACCGATCTCTTCGGCGAGCAGGTGGTTCTGTGCGGCGGCGCGACCGAGCTCGTCGTCAAGGGCTTCGAGGTGCTGGTGGAAGCAGGCTACAAGCCCGAGGCCGCCTACTACGAGTGTCTGCACGAGCTCAAGCTCATCGTCGACCTGCTGCAGGAAGGCGGGCTCGCGAAGATGCACCAGTTCATCTCCGAGACCGCGAAGTACGGTGACCTGACCCGCGGCCCGCGCGTCGTCACGAAGAGCACGAAGGCCGAGATGCGCGTGATCCTCAAGGAGATCCAGAACGGCACGTTCGCGCGCCAGTGGATCCGCGAGACCCGCTCCGGCAAGAAGAAGTACACGGCGCTCCTCAACAAGGACCTGAAGCACCCGATCGAGAAAGTCGGCAAGCAGCTCCGCGCCCGCATGCCGTGGCTGGAACAGAGCCGTTGAACTCCACCCGAGGTTGACCCCCATGTCATCGCACGACCCGAACCGCGTCATCATCTTCGACACGACGCTGCGCGACGGCGAGCAATCGCCCGGCTGCAGCATGACCCCGCCCGAGAAGCTTCGGGTCGCGAAGGCGCTTGCGGACCTCGGCGTCGATGTGATCGAGGCGGGCTTTCCCGCCGCCTCGCGCGGCGACTGGGAGTCGGTGCAGACGATCGCGCGCGAGGTCCAGGGACCGATCATCTGCGGCCTCGCGCGCTGCAACCGCGATGACATCGAGAAGGCCTACGGCGCGGTCAAGGACGCCCCGCGCCACCGCGTGCACGTGTTCCTGGCGACGAGCGCCATCCATCGCGAGCACAAGCTCAACATGGCCAAGGAAGAGATCCTGAAGACCGCGGTCGAGGCGGTGCGCTTCGCGAAGAGCCTGACCCCCGACATCGAGTTCTCCCCGGAGGATGCCTCC
>CAYNCY010000533.1:0-2904 GCA_964395195.1 uncultured Steroidobacteraceae bacterium | reverse complement strand
CCGGTGCGGTCGCTGCCAATGGCAGACAGAGCGATCAGCTGCTTCATCCGTGGGGGAGGCTCGGGGAGGGGCGGGTGGCGATTCTACTCCAGGGCGGCAGGGTCGTGGGGGCGGTAGGGGCCGCTTGGCTTGCGTCAGCCGGTCCTCGCTCAGTACCATCGCGGGCTGGTTTTGCGAGGCCTGAATGTACAGCGGCAGCATCGTGGCCATCGTCACGCCGATGCTCGAGTCGGGCGAAGTGGACTTCCCGGCTTGGGATGCGCTGCTCGACTGGCACGTGGCTGCCGGCACCGAGGGCATCGTCGTCGGGGGCACGACCGGCGAGTCGGCGACGCTCGCCATCGACGAGGTCGTCGAGCTCACGCGCCGCGCCGCGGCGCGGCTGGCAGGTCGCATCCCGCTGATCGCGGGCAGCGGCACGAACGACACCGCGCGGAGCATCTCGCGCACGCGGCGCCTCGCTGAAGCGGGCGCGGACGCGGTGCTCGCCGTGACTCCTTACTACAACCGGCCGACCCAGGAAGGCCTGTTCCGGCATTTCACGGCCCTGGCCGAGGAATCGAGCGTTCCAGTGATTCTTTATAACGTCCCGTCCCGGACCGGGGTCGACCTCCTGCCCGCGACCGCCGCGCGGCTCGCCGCGCACCCGCGGATCGTGGCGCTCAAGGAGGCGACCGGGGACCTCGCGCGCCTCGCCGAGCTCATCGAGTGCTGCGGCGAGGACCTCGAGCTCCTTTCGGGCGATGATCCGACCGCCGCGGCGGCGATGCTGGCCGGGGCGAGCGGCGTGATCTCGGTGACCGCCAACGTGGCGCCGGCCGCGATGCGCGCGCTGTGCGATGCGGCGCGCGGGGGGCAGGCGGAGCGCGCCCGGGAACTGGACGGCCCGCTCAGGGTCCTACACGGCGCGCTCTTCGCCGAATCCAATCCAATTCCGGCGAAATGGGCGCTCGAACAGCTGGGTCTCATCCGCGCAGGCATCCGCCTGCCGCTGACGTGGCTGTCGACGACAGGGCAGAATACGGTGCGCGAGGCGCTGCGCGCCGCGGGGGTCGAATGCGTTCATTGATGAGAGTTCTCGTGGTCGTCCTGTTGCCGGCGCTCGGTGCCTGCCACCTCCGGCATTCCGCGCGCCCGGACGAGTGCTCGCCGACGGCGCCCTATACCCGGGCGCAGATCGTGCCGTCGCTGCACGCGGCGGATGGCCTGCCGGCGCCGAATACCAAGAACGCCCTCAAGGTTCCGGACGACGTGGCGCTCGCCAAGCCCCACAAGGCAGGCAGCGCCTGCCTCGACGAGCCGCCGAGCTTCTACGCGGACAGGCCGCGGCCGCCGCCGCCCAAGAAATAGCCCCGCCCGGTTCCGGCCGGATTGCCTCGCGGGGCGGGCGCGGTTAGGCTTGCGACCCCTTGGAGAGGTGGCCGAGCGGTCGAAGGCGCTGGACTGGAATTCCAGTAATACCCAAAAGGTATTCGTGGGTTCGAATCCCACCCTCTCCGCCACTTGTTTCTTGAACCCTCCCGGCGACCCGAGTCACCGGACCCCGCGGATTCCAGCCGACTGCCCGAGTTCGGTGCATTGGCGGGCCAAATCCCGATTGGTGCGGCGGGACCGGTCGCTGCTCCTGCCGGGGCGGTTGCAGTACGCGAAGCGTGAAACGCCGCGCGCTCGACCGGCTGCCTTTCCACCGTAGGTCCGATCTCGGGAATTCCGGGGTCCGCCGCTCCGTCGAGCCGCGCCCGGCATGGGGACCGTCCCCTCGACGCCCTGTCCGAGCCAGCGTGCGGCCTCAAGCGGATGCTCGACCGGCGTGAGCCCGCAGCGCCGGCAGGCGCTCGATCGCGGGGCCGGGTTCCAGCGAGCCTCGACCCGAAGCCGTGTGACGCGCTCCGCAGAAGTGGAGATTGTCCGGTTCGCGGCGCTCACTGATGGGTTTTCCCTACATCCCCAGCGGCGCCCTCACTATAGGCTGCGTCGATGACACTCGGTCGATAGCCGATGGAGAGGCTATTTCTCGCGCGTGCACGGACGGGCGCCCCGCCAAACTGCGCGCAGCACTGAGGGTCATTCGTGGCGCAAGCGCTACCTGGCGAGCTTGGACGGGCGCGGCTTCCGGCGCGAGCCACCGTGTCCATGCCCGGCGGTCTGCGAGGCCCGCAGGCGCCGTGCCAGTCGCCAGCCTCCGCTACGACGACGTCGCATCACCGCGTGCGGACGTGAACAACACCCGACCATCACCAGTGATCGAGGCCTGCCGCCGTTTCACGACGGCCGATTGGATCGTCGC
Source organism: uncultured Steroidobacteraceae bacterium (assembly GCA_964395195.1). Lineage (GTDB taxonomy): Bacteria > Pseudomonadota > Gammaproteobacteria > Steroidobacterales > Steroidobacteraceae > CAIKZZ01. The sequence continues at coordinate 617 of CAYNCY010000533.1, read as the reverse complement.
GGGCACGGCGCTCTTCATCATCTGCAACGGCGTGTCGGTTTGCATTGGCTGGTGGCTGCACGTCCCGCTCATGGTGCAGCTGCCTCCCGATGCGCCGACTCATTTCAATACGGCACTCGTCTTCATCCTGTTGGGCGTAGGAGAGTTGGGTCTGGTGCTGCGGCGTCGGAGCCTCGTGGTGGCCGTGGCGCTCATCGCGGCCTGTGTTGCGGGCGCCGACCTGCTCGGGTATGCGCTCGGTGAGCGTCTCGGCGTCGACACTCTGTTTGCCGTGCCGTTCGTTGGCTCGGATGCCGCCTACCCCGGACGCATGTCGGGAAACACGATCGCGTGCTTTCTGCTCGTGTGCGCCGCGCAGATTGTCATTGCGAATCGGGACCGGGACGCCGGTGCCGCGACCACGACCGCGGTCGTTCTGAAGACGCTCGCGGGCGGAATCGCCTTCCTCGCAGTGCTCGGCTACGCGGTAGGGCTCAAGGGTGCCTACGGGTGGAGCGAATCCGTCGGCATGTCGATACGCTAGTGCGCGGGGTTCCTGCTCATCGTCATCGCCCGAATTGCCGCCTTGTGGCAACGCGACATCGTCGACAAAGCGGGCCTGCCACGGTGGTTCCTGC
>CAYNCY010000532.1:0-2910 GCA_964395195.1 uncultured Steroidobacteraceae bacterium | reverse complement strand
GTCATCACCGGCAGCGTGATGATGAAGATGATGATCATCACCAGCATGATGTCCACCAGCGGCACCACGTTGATCGTGGTGTTGTAGCCGTCGTCATCGCCACCTACTGCTATACCCATCGTGTCTGCTCCGGATCGTTCGGCTGGTCAGTCAATGTGCGGCGGTTCGGCGATGAAGGCGACCTTCAGGAGGAAGGACCGCTGCAGCACCGTCAGCACCTGACCGACGTACTGGTACTTCACCCGCTTGTCGGCCCGGATATGAACCTCCGGCTGCGGCGTCTTCACCGCCTCGACCAGCGCGTACTGCTGCAACTGCTCCATCGTGATGGGGTTGTCGTTCCAGTACGTCGTGCCGTCGAACGTTATCGAGAGGTTGATGTTCTCGGGTTTCGTCTCGGTCGGCTCGTTGAAGTTGGTCGGCAGGTTCACCTTCACCGCGTGCGTCGCCACCGGCACCGTGATGATGAAGATGATGAGGAGCACCAGCATGATGTCGACCAGCGGGACGACATTGATCTCTGAGTTGTAATCGTCCTGATTGACCGGACCGCCGCCTGCCATACGTCGTGCTCCTCGTTACTCTGCCGGGCCGATTACTTCTTGATCGCCGCGGCGGGCGCGCCGACCGGCTTCGTGCCGGCGATCGCGACGCGGGCACCCGACAGGAGCGCCTGGTGCAGGTCGTGGGCGAAGTAATTGACGCGCTCGAGGATGAACTTGTTGCGGCGCATCAGCCAGTTGAAGCCGAGCACCGCCGGAACCGCGACCGCGAGGCCGAGTGCCGTCATGATGAGCGCCTCACCGACGGGACCGGCGACCTTGTCGATCGAGGCCTGGCCGGAGATGCCGATGGCGGTCAAGGCGTGGTAGATGCCCCACACCGTGCCGAAGAGGCCGACGAACGGAGCGGTCGAGCCGACCGACGCCAGCACCGACATGCCGCTCGAGAGTTCGCTCGCCACGAGGTCCACGCGACGCTGCAGGTGGCTGGAGATCCAGTCGTGCATGTCGATGTTCTCGGTCAGGCGGCCCTTGTTGCGCTCGTGGTGGTCGAGCGAGGCAAGGCCGTCGCTCGCGAGAGCGCGGAACACGTTGTCATCGCCGCCCTTGAGGCGCGAGACGCCGTCCTGGAGGTTCGAGGCCGCCCAGAAGTCCTTGTCCGCGGTCAGTGCGTACTTCTTGAGCGCGCGCTGGTCGAGGGCCTTCGTGATGATGACGTACCACGAGAACAGCGACATAACGATCAGGATCGTGAGGACGGTCCGGGACACCGCGTCGCCGTTCTGGACGAACGAGACGATGCCATACGGGTTGTCAGTTGCGGCAGCTGCGTCAGCCATGATCAAAGCCCTCTGCGTAGTGAATTCGGATCTGTGATTCTAATAAAGTCAGCAATTTAGAAGCGAATCATGAGGTCAAGCGCCAGGTGTACTTCATGCGCTGCCAGGAGCCCACTGCCTCAGTACCCACCTTCTGCGGCTCGAAGCGGCCCGCCGCGGTCACGCACTTCTGCGTGGCCTCGTCGAGGCGCTGGATGCCGCTCGAGGTTTCAACCTTCGATTCGGTGACGCGGCCGTTCGGGGCCACGTAGATGAGCACGACCACCGAGCCTTCTTCGCTCAGGCGACGCGAAGCCGACGGGTAGTAGCCGCTGCACGCATCGCCGAGGTTCAAGCCCTTCGCCAGGCGCGCCGGCACGATCGACGGCGGCGCTGCCTTCGGCGGCGGAGCCTCGACCGGCTTCGGAACCTGGATCGCGTTGACGACCGGGGGACCCGCGACGACCGGGATGTCGATCGACGGCGCCGTGATCGGTGGCGGCTTGAAATCCGGGGGCGGAGGCGGCGGCTCCTTGGGTGGCGGCTCGTCCTCGTGCTTGATCAGCTGCGCATCGAGCATGTCGCGAAGCTGAGGGACGACCTTGATCGCCGTCGCCGCGATCAGGCCGAGCGCGAGCACGACGTGCAGGCCGATCACGAAGGACAGCACAATTGTGCGGCGTCGAAGAGCTGCTGCGCTTGCCATGTAACAGGGAGCCCCTATCTCCCGAACCCTATGTCAGATCACCGTTAGCGGAGGCGCGGGTCGCGCCTTCTCACGCGGAGCCAAGAGACCGCCCGGGGCCGGTCATTTGACAGATGTCCGCGGAATAGCAATACGCACATGATGTGCGTGTTCTTCCCCGCCGACGCGAGCCGACGATAACGCGGGTCGCTTAGGTCTGCAAGCCTCAATCCATCTCACCCGCGCATCGCACCATCGTTCTCAGGAGTTCTCTGCAACACCCCGGTTGTCAAGGGCCCGCATGACCGCATTCGCCGTGCACCGGTGCTCGGTTTCAGGGCACTTCAGCGCCGTGCCGCACTGCGACGGTGCGCGGGCTTCGCCGGCACCTCCGCGGTGAGCGGGTCCGTGACGGCCCCCGTGGAGGCGCTCGTCACCTCGCGCACGTACTTCGCGAGCACGCCCCTCACGGCGTAGGGCTTTGGCGCTTTCCAGGCCGCACGGCGACGCTTCAGTTCCGCGGCCGAGAGCGCGACGTCGAGCGTGCGCCGCTCGGCGTCGATCGTGATGCGATCGCCATTCTTAATGAGCGCGAGCGGGCCACCGACCCCGGCCTCGGGCGACACGTGTCCTACAACGAAGCCGTGGCTGCCGCCCGAGAAGCGCCCGTCCGTGATGAGCGCAACCTTGTCGCCGAGGCCCTTGCCCATGATCGCGCCGGTCGGGCTCAGCATCTCGCGCATGCCGGGCCCGCCCTTCGGGCCCTCGTAGCGGATCACGACCACGTCGCCCGCGCGCACGCTGCCGTCGAGGATCGCCTGCAGGCTCGCCTCCTCCGAGTCGAACACCCGCGCACTGCCCTCGAAATGCAGGCCCTCCTTGCCGGTGATCTTGGCGACGGCGC
>CAYNCY010000531.1:0-2911 GCA_964395195.1 uncultured Steroidobacteraceae bacterium | reverse complement strand
TTGAACCTGTGACCCCTGCCGTGTGAAAGCAGTGCTCTACCGCTGAGCTAACCGCCCGCCGATCCGCAAGCGGCCGCAGTGTAAGCGGGCGGCCAGCGGCGTTCAAATCGAGGCGCAGCGGCGGCCTCGGCGACGGATGCACGGGCGGGCGTAAAGAGGGCCCGCGCAGCGCCTTCGCTTCCGGTTCGATGAACGGCCGCGCGCACCTCTCGGGCCGCAACGGTCTCGACCGTTGCGCTCCTGGGCGCGTTTGACTCCGGTGTCGCGCGGCGCCGTCGGCAGGTTCGGCCGCGGCTAGCTTGCATTGCTGAACCTAAGGAGTGTGCTCGATGGACTCACTGGCGCCGAGCATGGATCCGGCGCACGTGAGCCGTAGCATGTCTGCGTCCTCCGACAGACTTGGATGTCAGCGATTCGTTAGACGCGCGGAACGAGCAATGTGTGCTGGAGTACACAAAATACCTGCATTTGTCGCCCATATAAGACGGCAGACCCGATTGCCGCGCGCGCTTCATCCGCATAGCCTTCACCGGACGATTAGGTGAAATGCGAGTCGAGCAGAACTCGCAGCACAACCACAGGAATTAGCTGAAAGCATGGATTATGTGATGTATGCCATACGTCGACCCCCGATGAGCGATAGCGTCATCGGCGTGCCGGATATTGGCGCACTACGACGCAACCATCGCTGCCATGTCCGCCTTGCCGGACGGGCTAATTGAAGGTCGCGCGCGGTGACAAGGGCAAACCCGCTGTGAGGCGGGGGCGCAAAACCTCCGGTCTCTCGTTGAAACGGAGAGATAGCGGGGCTGCCGGAGGTGTTGAGATGATGAACTCCAACGATTCCATGTCCGTCAACGTGCAGCGCGCGGTGCGCAGGGTGCGACTCGTCGCATCCGCCTTCGTGCTGGCGCTCGTCGCCGCCTGCAGCTCGTCCTCACCGACGGTGCACGGACCCACACTCGTCACCGCGACCATCTCGGTCTCGCCGGTCAACGCGACCGCCGCCATCGGCGGCCAGACGGTCTCATACACGGCGAGCATCACCAACTCGACCGGCGAGAGCGTCAACTGGCAGGTCAATGGGATCACCGGTGGCAACTCCACCGTCGGCACGATCTCGGCCGCCGGCCAGTACCAGTCGCCCGCGGTCATGCCTTCATCGCCCACGGTCACGATCACGGCGGTCTCGACCACGGACCCGACCGAATCGGGCTCGACGAACCTCACGCTGACGAGCTCGACCACCAACGTTGTCGTCACGGTCACGCCCGCGACGGCGAGCGTCCTCGCGGGTGCCGGCCGGCAGATCTTCGTCGCGACCGTCACCGGCACGAGCAACGATGCCGTGACCTGGGCGGTCAACGGTGTCACGGGCGGCAACACCACCGTCGGCACCATCACGACCGACGGCCTCTACGCGCCGCCGGCGACGCCGCCGGCCCAGCCGACGGTCACGGTGACCGCGATCTCGGTGGCCGACTCCTCGGCCTTCGGTTCGGCGACCGTGACGATCACGAGCGCGACGAACCCGGCACCGACGATCTCCGGCGTTCCGTCGCTGACGGCGTCTGCGGGCACGGCCTATTCGTTCACGCCGACGACGACGAACCCGGGCGGCGGGACGCTCACGTTCTCGATCACCGGCAAGCCGAGCTGGGCGACCTTTAGCACGACGACCGGCGCACTCACGGGTACTCCGGCGTCGACGGACGCGGGGCAGGATCCCGGCATCACGATCTCGGTCAGCAACGGCACCGGCAGCGCCTCGCTCGCCCCGTTCACGATCACCGTCTCAACGGTCGTGCCGCCCGCGCCGCCGACCATCAGCGGCACACCGGCGACGACCGCGGTTGTCGGGCAGGCCTATAGCTTCACCCCGTCCGCGACCAGCCCGCGCGGCGCGGCGCTGACGTTCTCGATCGCCAACAAGCCGGCCTGGGCCGCGTTCAGCACGACGACGGGCGCCCTCACGGGCACCCCGACCGCGACCGGCACGACGTCCAACGTGACCATCTCGGTCAATGACGGCACGGCCTCGGCGCAGCTCGCTCCCTTCACGCTGACCGTCATGGGTCCGCCGACGATCAGCGGCACGCCCGCGGCCACGGTGGTGGCGGGGCACGCGTACTCGTTCCGGCCGACCGCCGCGAGCCCGCGGAACGGGACGCTCACGTTCTCGATCACCGGCAAGCCGAGCTGGGCAGCGTTCAGCACGACGACGGGCGCCCTGACCGGCACCCCGGCCAGCACCGACGTCGGCACGTTCTCGAACATCACGATCTCGGTCAGCGACGGCACGGCGAGCGCATCGCTGCCGGCGTTCTCGATCACGGTCTCGGCGCCGCCGACGATCAGCGGCACGCCCGCGACCTCGGTCGTCGCGGGTTCGGCGTATTCGTTCACGCCGACGGCGACGAGCCCGAGCGGCGGTACGCTCACGTTCTCGATCACCGGGAAGCCGAGCTGGGCGACGTTCAGCGCGACGACGGGCGCCCTGACCGGCACGCCGGCCACCACCGATGTCGGGACGTTCGCCGGCGTCGCGATCTCGGTGAGCGACGGCACCTCGACTGCTTCGCTTCCGACCTTCAGCATTACGGTCACGGCAGCGACTCCGCCGACCATCTCGGGCATCCCGGCCACCACGGCCACAGTCGGCACGGCGTACTCGTTCACGCCGACGGCGTCGAGCCCGCGCGGCGGCACGCTGACGTTCTCGATCGCCGGGAAGCCGAGCTGGGCCACGTTCAGCACGACGAACGGCAAGCTCTCGGGCACGCCCGGTGCGACGAACACCGGTGCCTTCTCCGGCATCGTGATCACGGTCAATGACGGCACGGCGAGCGCCTCGCTCGCATCCTTCACGATCACGGTGAGTGCGGCGGCCTCGCCGCCGACGATCAGCGGC
>CAYNCY010000530.1:0-2923 GCA_964395195.1 uncultured Steroidobacteraceae bacterium | reverse complement strand
AGCAGCTGTTCGACGGCGCGCCCGTCTTCTATGCGGCGATCTACACCTGGCTCGTCAGCGATGGCATCTCGATGCAGGTCGGGTTCCTGGTCGACCACCTGACCGTGCTGATGATGGTGGTGGTGACCTTCGTGTCGCTGATGGTGCACATCTACACGATCGGCTACATGCACGACGACGACGGCTACCAGCGCTTTTTCGCGTACATCTCGCTCTTCACGTTCGCGATGCTCACGCTCGTGATGAGCAACAACTTCCTGCAGCTCTTCTTCGGCTGGGAAGCGGTCGGCCTCGTCTCGTACCTGCTGATCGGCTTCTGGTTCAAGCGGCCGACGGCGATCTTCGCGAACCTGAAAGCCTTCCTCGTCAACCGGGTCGGCGACTTCGGCTTCCTGCTCGGCATCGCCGGCATCGTCTACTTCACGGGCTCGCTCGACTACCAGACGGCGTTCCACTTCGCGCCCATGATCGCCTCGAGCTCGTTCACGCTGTTCGAAGGGCAGGCGTGGAACGCGATGAGCGTGATCTGCATCTGCCTCTTCATCGGCGCGATGGGCAAGTCCGCGCAGGTGCCGCTGCACGTGTGGCTGCCGGACTCGATGGAAGGTCCGACCCCGATCTCTGCGCTGATCCATGCGGCGACCATGGTCACCGCCGGCATCTTCATGGTCGCGCGCATGTCGCCGCTCTTCGAGCTCTCGCCGACGGCACTGTCGTTCGTGCTCTTCATCGGCTCGACCACGGCGCTGTTCATGGGCTTCCTTGGCATCGTCAACAACGACATCAAGCGGGTGATCGCGTACTCGACGCTCTCGCAGCTCGGCTACATGACGGTGGCGCTCGGCGTCTCGGCCTACAGTGCCGGCATCTTCCACCTGATGACGCACGCGTTCTTCAAGGCGCTCCTCTTCCTCGCGGCCGGCTCGGTCATCATCGCGATGCACCATGAGCAGGACATGCGCCGGATGGGCGGCCTCAGGAAGCACCTGCCGATCACGTACTGGACGTCGCTGATCGGGGCGCTCGCGCTGATCGGCTTCCCGGGCTTCTCGGGCTTCTTCTCGAAGGACGCGCTGATCGAGGCGGTGGGGGAGTCTCACCTGCACTTCGCGCGCTACGCGCAGTTCTGCGTGACCGCGGGCGTCTACGTGACTGCGCTCTACACCTTCCGCATGATCTTCATGACTTTCCACGGCGAGGAGCGGATGGACGCGCACACGCGCGAACACCTGCACGAAAGCCCGTGGGTCGTGACGCTGCCGCTCATCCTGCTCGCGATTCCCTCGGTGCTGGTCGGCTGGTGGACGATAGGTCCCGTCGTGTTCGGCCATTACTTCGACGAGGCCATCGTCGTCGCCCCCGCGCACGACGTGCTCGGGGAGCTCGGGCGCGAGTTCACGGGTCCCCTCGGGTTCTTGGTCAAGGGTTTCACGGGGTTGCCGCTCTATCTCGCGGCGGCGGGCGTCGCGAGTGCGTGGTTCCTCTACCTCAAGCGCCCGGACATCCCGGTCATGCTGCGCGAGCGCCTCGCGCCCCTCTACCGCGTGCTCGACAACAAGTACTGGTTCGACTGGTTCAACGAGCACGTGATTGCGGCGGGGAGCCGCGCGCTCGGCCGGCTCTTCTGGCGCTACGGCGATGAGATGCTGATCGACGGCGCGCTCGTCAACGGCTCCGCCCGCGCGGTCGGCTGGCTCGCGGCGGTCACGCGTCACCTGCAGTCGGGCTACCTCTACCACTACGCCTTCGCGATGATCATCGGCCTGACGGCGCTGATCGCCTTCCTGCTGATGAGAACCTGAGCGACGGATCCACGGAATGTCCACGATGCACCACTGGCCCCTCCTGAGCGTCCTGACGTGGCTACCCGTCGCGGGTGGCGTCGTCGTGCTGCTCCTCGGGGATGCGCGCGTGACGTTCGCGCGGTGGCTCGCGCTCGCCTTCGCCCTCGCGACGTTCGTCGTGAGCCTGCCGCTCTACTCGGGCTTCGACACGACCACCGCGGCGCTTCAGTTCGTGGAACGGGTACCGTGGCTGCCGGCGCTGCACGCGGACTACTTCCTCGGGGTCGACGGGATTGCGCTGCCGCTCATCCTCCTGACCACGTTCTCGACGGTGCTGGTCGTGATCGCCGGCTGGACCGTGATCGAGAAGCGGATCACCCAGTACTTCGCCTCCTTCCTGATCATGGAAGGGCTGATGGTCGGCGTCTTCTCCGCGGCCGACGCGCTCCTTTTCTACGTGTTCTGGGAAGCGATGCTGATCCCGATGTTCATCATCATCGGCATCTGGGGCGGCGCGCGGCGCGTCTACGCGACCATCAAGTTCTTCCTGTACACGTTCCTGGGCTCGGTATTGATGCTGGTCGCGCTCATCTACATGTACCTGAAGTCAGGCAGCTACGACCTCACCGCGCTCGTACACCTGCCGCTCTCATTGAACGAGCAGCGGCTGATTTTCCTCGCGTTCTTCGCGGCCTTCGCGGTCAAAGTGCCGATGGTGCCGGTGCACACGTGGCTCCCGGACGCGCACGTCGAGGCGCCGACCGGCGGGTCGGTGATCCTGGCGGCGGTCATGCTGAAGATGGGCGGGTACGGCTTCCTGCGCTTCAGCCTCCCGATCACGCCCGATGCCTCGCGCGAGCTCGACTGGCTCGTGATCGGGCTGTCGCTGGTCGCGGTCGTCTACATCGGCCTGGTTGCGCTCGCCCAGCAGGACATGAAGAAGCTGATCGCGTACTCCTCGATCGCGCACATGGGTTTCGTGACGCTCGGCTGCTTCGTGGGCTTCGAGATCGTCGTCGCGACCGGCGGGACGCAGGGCGCGACGCTCGGGCTTTCGGGCGCGATGGTGCAGATGATCTCGCACGGCCTCGTCTCGGCCGCGATGTTCCTCTGCGTCGGCGTCCTCTACGACCGCCTGC
>CAYNCY010000529.1:0-2923 GCA_964395195.1 uncultured Steroidobacteraceae bacterium | reverse complement strand
GTCGGTTGCGAGCATGTCGATGCCAGGCTCGCCCTCGACGATCCATTCCGCGAGCTGCCAGCCCGAGCCGCCGGCGGCGGTGATGCCGAAGCTGTGGCCTTCGTTGAGCCAGAGGTTCCGGACGCCCCAGGCGGGTCCCACGAGCGGGCTGCCATCCGGCGTGTAGGAAATCGGCCCGTTGACGATGTCCTTGATGCCGCAGTGTTCGAGCGCGGGCACGCGCCGCTGGGCGGCCTCGACGTGCGGCAGCAGCCGCTCGAGATCGCCCTCGAACAGGCTCTTGCCGAACCACTCGGGCACGCCATCGGCGAAGCGGGCGGGGGCGCCGGCCTCGTAGGGTCCGAGGATCCAGCCGAGGCGTTCCTCGCGCAGGTAGTACGACTTGTCGGACTCGCGCAGCACCGCGAGCTCGCGGCCGCCGCCGGCGCGATAGGCCTTAAGCTCCGGAGACTCGTCATAGACGATGTACTGGTGCTCGACCGGAATCGCCGGGACGTTCAGTCCGAACATCCGACCCGTCTGGCGCGCGTAGTTGCCGGTCGCGCAGACGACGTGCTCGGCGATGATCTCGCCCTTGTTGGTCGTCAGCTTCCACTCGCCGCTCGGCGTGCGCGCCGCGGCCGTCACTTCGGTCTGTTCGTAGATTTCCGCGCCGCCCGTGCGCGCGCCGCGCCTCAGCGCCATCGTGAGGTCCGCCGGCGCAATGTGGCCGTCGTCCGGGTGATAGAGCGCGCCGACGATGTTCGGTGTGTCGCCGCCGTTGCCGAGGTTGACGAGCGGCCACAGCCGCTTGACCTCGTCGGCGCCGATCACCTGGAACGGTACGCCGATGGTATTCGCGGTGCCGCAGTACTTCTGGTACTCGTCCATGCGCTCGCGGTTGGTGGCGAGGCGCAGGTTCCCGGTGACGTGAAAGCTCACGTCCTGGCCCGTCTCGGCGGGCAGGCGCTTGTAGAGGTCGACCGAGTACTTGTGGAGCTGCCCGACCGTGTAGCTCATGTTGAAGAGTGGCAGGAGACCCGCGGCGTGCCAGGTGGAGCCCGCCGTGAGCTCCGAGCGCTCGATCAGCACCACGTCCGACCAGCCCTTCTTCGCCAGGTGATACAGCGTGCTCACGCCCACGGCGCCGCCGCCGATCACCACCACTCGTGCATGCGTCTTCATCTGCGTGATCTCCGTTCGTAGCTCACGGGTGGAGGAGCGGGCGGGCGGAGCCACGCCAGCGGGCGAGCCGCCGGGAAGTTTAACGGTCGCCTAGTGCCATACGTCTCTATTTGCGACAAAATCTGACGCAAATGCGTCAGTCGGCCGTATACTTGTTCGCAGGGCCGATCGAACGCGCTGCCGGTGGATCCGAGGGCGTGTCCGGCGACGGGTGTCGCGGTCCTCAGGAGAGTTCGTGAAGTCCAACGAGCCGATCCGCAAGAGTCGCTTCGCCTTCCTGACCCTGACGAACTACTCGATGATCGCGGTTTCGAACGCGGTCGAGCCGCTCAGGATGGCGAACAGCCTGTCGGGCCAGGTCGCCTACGAGTGGGTGATCGCGAGTCTCGACGGTTCGCCCGTTCCCGCGAGCAATGGACTCAACCTCTCGCCGACCGTGCCGCTCGCCGATATCGGCCGGGTGGACGTCGTGTTCGTGTGCGGCGGCATCGACGTGCGCGAGGCGGTGACGCCGGCGCTGCTGACGGCACTCAGGCGTCTCGGCGAGCAGCGCGTGCCGCTCGGCGCGCTCTGCACCGGCGGCTACGCGCTCGCGCGTGCGGGCCTGCTCGACCGGTATCGCGCGACCATCCATTGGGAGAACCTGTCGGCGCTGCGCGAGGAGTTCCCGCGCGTGCTGATCTCGGACCAGCTCTTCACGATCGACCGCAACCGCTTTACCTGCTCGGGCGGCGTTGCGCCGCTCGACCTCATGCTGCACCTGATCGAGCTGCGCCTCGGCAGCCGGATCTCGCAGCGCGTCTCCGAGCAGTTCATCGTCGATCGCATCCGTGGCGACACGGAACGGCAGTACGTGCCGCTGCGCGCCCAGCTCGGCATTTCGCACCAGAGCCTCATCAAGGTGGCGGAACTGATGGAGGCGAACATCGAGCGGCCGCTATCGCTCGAGCGGATTGCACGCGAGACGGGGCTTTCGCGCCGGCAGATCGAGCGCCTGTTCAAGCGCCATCTCAATTGCGTCCCGAAGCGCTATTACCTGGAAATGCGCCTGAAGCGTGCGCGCGAGCTCTTGCTGCAGACGGCGATGCCCATCATGGACATCACCACCGCGTGCGGCTTCCAGTCGCCGCCGCATTTCTCGAAGTGCTACCGCAACCAGTTCGGCCATCCGCCGAGCGCAGAGCGGCAGGCGCGGGCGAAGCCCGCGCCGCTCCCGGAGGCCGCAGAGGCGATGGACGCGGTGCGCTGAGGAGGGCCGCCGGCAGGCGGCCGCTCGGGCTTACTTGAAGATCACCGTGCGATTGCCGTTCAGGAACACACGGTGCTCGGTCGCGAGGCGCACCGCAGTCGAGAGCGCACGCCGCTCCGAATCGCGGCCGGCGGCGACGAGCTTCTCCGGCGTGAACGTGTGATCGACGCGCTCGACGACCTGCTCGATGATCGGGCCTTCGTCGAGATCGGGCGTGACGTAGTGCGCCGTCGCCCCGATCAACTTGACGCCCCGGTCGTAGGCCTGGTGGTAAGGCTTGGCGCCCTTGAAACCCGGCAGGAACGAGTGGTGGATGTTGATCGCGCGGCCGCGCAGCTTGCCGCACAGGTCATCCGACAGGATCTGCATGTAGCGCGCCAGCACCACGACTTCGGTGCGGGTCGAGTCGACGAGTTCGATGAGTTTCCTTTCCTGCTCCGCCTTGGTGGCCGGGGTGACCGGCAGGTGGAAGAAGGGCAGGCGGTGCTGGGATGCGATCGGCTGCAGGGT
>CAYNCY010000528.1:0-2935 GCA_964395195.1 uncultured Steroidobacteraceae bacterium | reverse complement strand
GAGGACCGCACGGTCGATGCCGCGCTTCAGGTCCATCGGGTTCATGCCCGCGGCGACGAACTTGAAGCCTTCGGTGTAGATCGCCTGCGCCAGCACCGTGGCGGTCGTGGTGCCGTCACCGGCGACGTCCGAGGTCTTGGACGCGACTTCCTTGACCATCTGCGCGCCCATGTTCTCGAACTTGTCCTTCAGCTCGATTTCCTTGGCGACGCTGACGCCGTCCTTGGTCACGGTCGGGGCGCCGAAGCTCTTCTCGAGCACGGCATTGCGGCCCTTGGGACCCAGCGTCGCCTTCACGGCGTTCGCCAGGATGTTGACGCCACGGACCATGCGGGTCCGCGCGTCGTCGCTGAAACGTACTTCTTTCGCTGCCATTGCTTTAATCCTCTGAATTCTTGGGGGGAGTGAAGGGAGGCTTACTTGCCTTCGATGACGGCCATGATGTCTTCCTCGCGCATCACGAGGACGTCATCACCGTCGACCTTCACCTCGGTGCCGCTGTACTTGCCGAACAGCACCTTGTCGCCGACCTTGACGTCGAGCGGACGGACGTCGCCGCGCTCGAGGATCTTGCCCTTGCCAACCGCGATCACACGGCCCTTGATCGGCTTCTCGGTCGCCGTGTCCGGGATCACGATCCCGCCCGGTGACTTGCGCTCGTCTTCCTCGCGCTTGACGATCACGCGGTCGTGTAACGGACGAATTTTTGTCGACATCGTTGTCCTCCTGAGGGAGACATATGGAAAATCGGGAGACCCTCGAGGGGCCGGCAAATCGCGGGAGGCACTGTTAGCACTCTCCCTCGTTGGCTGCTAATGATAGCGACGTTCCGATGCATTTCAAGGCGTATCGCCGTCAACATTCGTGACGGATCCGCCGTGACAGGGTGCCGGGGCGCCGCTATGCTCCGAGCGCCCGATCTGACCTCCCGCCGGGGTGCCTGCAACCCGCTGTATTTGTAAGGATTCTACGGATCCGCCGGTCCTATCGACGGTTTCGCCAATCCCCCAACCGATGGGCGTCCGCGCCCGGTGGTCCCGACATGATCTTTCGCTCCTCCCTGTCCCGACTCGGGCGGCTTGCCGCCCTCGCCGTCACGACCCTCGGGCTCCTGGCGGGCCCCTCCGGGGCCGCGCTCGCGGACGAGGACTTCCTGCCGGTTGCCGAGGCCTTCAAGACGGCCGCCACGGCCGACGCCGATGCCATCGTCGTGAGCTACACGGCGCACGCCGGCTACTACCTCTACCAGCAGCGCCTCGGCTACTCGACCGCAACGCCGGGCGTCACGCTCGCCGCGCCTGTCTTCCCGAAGGGTCTCCCGCACAAGGACGACTACTTCGGCGCGCAGGAGATCTACCGCGGCGCCTTCAGCGTCCGCGTGCCGTTCCATCGCCAGGGCGCCACGCCGACCGCCGTCGACGTGATGCTCAAGTTCCAGGGCTGTGCGGACAAGGGCCTGTGCTACCCACCGCAGACGCAGCTCGTGCACGTCCTGCTCCCGGCGCCCGCTCCCGCGACGCCGGAGCCGGTGGCGGCCGCCGCGGCCGCGACTGGCAGCCTCCTCGGCAAGATCACGGGCGGCGCACAGGCCGACGAGGACTTCCTCCCCGTCGAGAAGGCCTTCGCGATGACGGCGGAGCCGGCCGGCGCGAACGCGGTGCACCTCAGCTTTGCGATCGCGCCCGGCTACTACCTCTACAAGGCCCGGATCAGCGTTGCGGGCTCGAGCCCGGGCATCGAGCTCGGCGCGCTCGCGCTCCCGACGGGGCTGCCGCACAAGGACGACTACTTCGGCGAGCAGGAGATCTACCGCGGGCACCTCGAGGCCACGGTGCCCTTCGCGCGCGCGAGCGCGGCAGCGGGCACGCTCGCGCTCACCGTCAGGTACCAGGGCTGCGCGGACAAGGGCCTGTGCTACCCGCCGCAGAGCGCCGAGGTGAACCTCGCGCTGCCGGCCGCGAGCGCGGCCGACGTCGGCGCGGCGCCCGGCTCCAAGGCCGGCGCGGTCGTCTCCGAACAGGACCGCCTCGGCGCGCTCGTCGCGACGGGGAGCCTCTGGCTCGTGATCGGGACCTTCTTCCTCGCGGGGCTCGTCCTCGCGCTCACGCCCTGCGTGTTGCCGATGGTGCCGATCCTCTCCGGCATCATCGCCGGCGATGGCGAGAACGTGACGCCGGCGCGCGGCTTCGCGCTCTCGGTCGCCTACGTGCTCGGCATGGCGGTGACCTACGCGGGCGCGGGCGCGATCGCCGCGCTCGCGGGCAAGCAGGCGCAGGCTTTCTTCCAGCAGACCTGGATCCTCGTGCTGTTCGCGGGCCTGTTCATCGTGCTGGCGCTCGCGATGTTCGGGCTCTTCGAGCTGCAGATGCCCTCGGCGCTGCAGACGCGCTTCGCGAGTGCGAGCAACCAGATCAAGGGCGGCAAGTTCCTCTCGACCGCGCTCATGGGCGCGCTCTCGTCCCTGGTCGTCACCGCCTGCGTCGCGCCGCCGCTCGTCGCGGTGCTGACCTTCATCGGCCAGTCGGGCAACGTGCTGCGTGGCGCGCTCGCGCTCTTCGCAATGGCGATCGGCATGGGCATGCCGCTCCTCGTGGTCGGCGCCTCCGCGGGCAAGCTCCTGCCGAAGGCGGGCCCGTGGATGGAGACGGTGAAGGCCGTCTTCGGTGTCGTCTTCCTCGGCGTCGCCGCGTGGATGTTCGATCGCCTGCTGCCGGCGCGCCTCGAGATGCTGCTCTGGGCGGGCGTCGTCTTCTCGCTCGTGTGGGTGCTTCTCGCGGTCGGGCTTCGCGGTGGGCGGCGGACGGTGACCCGCTGGGCGCTCGGCGCGCTGGTCGGGCTCTACGGCCTCTGCCTCATCGTCGGCGCGGCGCTCGGGGGCACGGATCCCCTCAAGCCCTTCGCCGGCACCGGCCTCTTCGGGAACGCCCGGACGATC
>CAYNCY010000527.1:0-2940 GCA_964395195.1 uncultured Steroidobacteraceae bacterium | reverse complement strand
ACGCGCGGGATCGAACCGAGATTGAGGGTCGTCCCCAACCCGGCGTAGAGGTAGTGATCGCCGAACCCACGTTTGAGCGCCGCGAACGTGGCTTCGCCCGTGCAGTGTCCGGGAGCGATGAAGTCCACCCTGTACGTGTCGTGGAGCGTCGAAACGACCTTCTCGATGGCCGCGTCAGACGCCGCCGCCAGGTGGAAGCCACCGGCGATGAAGTGGATATGCGGATTGACCTTCGCAGCCTCCGGAACGATGTTCTCGATCCCCGGATGCGAGCAGCCCACGACCAGCACGATGCCCTCCGCCGTGTTGATGGCGAGCGACAATTCCTTCATTTCCTTCGTGCCCGGCACGTCTGACACGACCGCGGTCACCGTGATCCCCGGTTCCACCTCGGTCGTCTTGTCGATCAACTGAATGTTCGCGCCGGTAAAGGCCGTTCCCAGGACGATGGTCGCGGGCGGCGTGCCCCCGTAGTAGCGACTCTCGGGGGGCAGCGACTCGTCCTTGCGGTAGAACGTGCTGCTGATATCGGAGCCAAAGATGCCGCCGAGGCCGTCCTTGGGTGCGTAGATCTTGACCTTCGGATTCACGCTCAGCAGATAGGAAAGCCCGCTGACGTGATCGCCGTGGCGGTGGGACAGCACGACGAAATCGAGCCGGGTCAGGTCGACGCCCTTGGCCTTCACGTTCTTCGCGAAGATCACCGGGTCATTGCCGGTATCCATGAGGATTCGCCTGCCGTTGATCTCGATGAGGGCGGCGAAGCCCCAATCCCTGGTCATCGCCGCGTCCTTGCCGAAGGAATCGTAGAGCACGGTGATGCGCGGCGTTGCCGCTGCCGCCGATGGCGCTGAGGTCGTCGCGCCGCTCGAGACGAGCAACGCCGATGCCAGGACGGCGAGGATGATGAAGCGCGGAGCGATCTGCACGGTGTCTCCCCTGACCGTCACGGCCACTTCAGCCGAAAGTTGGCGCCACAACTCGCGCACGCGGCGGGTGGCCGGGTGCCGCGTGGCGGCGCGGAGCCGAGCAGGCGTCCCCCGCACATCGGGCACGCCGTCACGTCGATGAACCGCCGACCGCCGACGACGAGCGCGGCGCCCAGGCCCGCGAGCGCGAGCCAGAGGCCCGCATTGTCGGCCCACGCCACCCGAACCGCGAGGGCGACGACGAAGACCGCTGCGCCGGCCCCCATCACCACCCTCCCCTCACGACGTCGCCGGGCGGCGTAGTCGCCGAGCGTCGTTGCCCCCTCCGTGGCCTGCTGCGTGGCCACCGCCGCCCTAGTCCTTCGTGAAAGGCTGAAGCGCGTCACGGATGGCAATGATGGCGTCCTTGATCGCGACCGCTTCCGTCAGCGCCGCCGGCGTCCTGATCGGGTGCAGGTACGCGTTGATGAAGTCGAGCTGGTCGTTGGCCGATTCGACCGTGCGCCGCGCGGCGCGCCTGAACACCTCGAGCGAGGCCGTCACGTTCTCGGGACCCTTGAGGTCACTCACGAGCCCGCCGACCAGCGAGACGGCATTGGCGGTGCCATCGAAGGACGAAGCGATGTTGAGGATGCCCTGGATGGGCGTCGACTCGTGCGGCTGGCCGGACAGCACGAAGGGCCTCAGGCGCCCGGCGGCATCGGTGATGTCCTCGCGTCGCGCGTCCACGAACTCGGTGACCTTGCGGACGGCCTCGACCGTCTGCGCGTGTGCAGGCGCGGCGCCCACCAGCGCGACCGCCGCCAAGAGGCCCATGCACACCCGTCGCAGCACCCGCCACCGCCCTGTCTGACCGGATGGTGGATCTTACTTTCTTTCGAGGGATCGGGCGGCCCGGAACGGGACCCCAAAAAAAGGCGCCCGCGATGTCGCGGGCGCCTCTCGCAAGACAGGACCGGCTCCGGGAGCCGGCCTCGTCGGGTCGTGCCTAGTGGCTGCGCGTCGACTTCGCCGCGTTCACGAGACCGGCGCCCGTGAAGTTGTTCGGAAACTCGGGCTCGCCCGCATAGACGGTGCCCTTGTAGGTCCGGCCGTTGTCCATGACGACGGTCATCGTCATGCCACGGAAGCGGTCCGGGTCTTCCTGCGTCGAGCCCTGGATGGGCGCGAACACCGACATGCCCCAGGTAAACGAACCACCCGGCCCGAACGTCGTCGGCGCAAAGCCGAGCGTGAACACCGAGCCCGCGACGGTGCGGGTGATGTCCGTGTCCTGCACGCCGTTCGAGTCACCGATGTTGAAGCGGTTCGGGTTCGTGCTCCAGGTGAGCCCCGGCTTGGTCGAATCGAAGGTGATCGAGGCGACGTTGTGGCGCGAGGAACCGTCCACCGACAGGCTGAAGTAGCGGTCGTGACGCGTCCAGTCCGAGCCGTTCATCAGGAGGAGAACGGGGCCCGCCGAGGCTGCCGCGAACGTGCGATCGTTCGGGAGCGGTATCGGCGTCGCCGTATTCTGCATGCGCTGGTACAGCTTCGCGGGCTTGAGCGACCCGGGACCACCGGCCGCCTGCAGCGTCAGGATCGCGTTCGCCGCCGCATCCGGCGCCGCCGCGCTCGTGCCGAAGAAGTTCGGGAGGCCGTTGCCATCCGCATCGAAGCCGAAGAACGTCGTGTCGACGCCATCGACCGCGACGAGCTGCGGGACCTGGCGCACGTCCGGATGACGCAGGCGCTTGCCCGTGACGTCAAACAGTACCGTCACCGGGCCCGGCGAGCTGAAGTCCTCCGGGAAGTTCGGGATGCCGTAATAGACGGCACCGACGCTCTGTCCGAGCGCCGCCGAGGAGTGGCCGAACGAGGACGGTGCGCCCTGGCGTTCCATCACGCCGAGACCGTTCGCGGTCAGGAACTTGATGCGCGTCGCGGGACCGCCGTTCATGTTGCCGATCACGATCTGGTAGTCGCTGACGTTCGCGCCGCCACGGATGTCATCGGCGAACGGCAGGAGCTC
>CAYNCY010000526.1:0-2940 GCA_964395195.1 uncultured Steroidobacteraceae bacterium | reverse complement strand
CGTGTTCGGCAATACGCGGACGATCCGCGTACTGGTACCACCTGGCTACGACGCGCGCGAGAACCAGGCACGGCGCTATCCGGTGCTCTACCTGCTTGACGGGCAGAACCTGTTCGACGCCTGCCTTTCGAAATGGAGTCACCGGGAGTGGCAGGTCGATGAGACGGTGGGTCGGCTGATCCGGGAACGGAAGATTCCACCGCTGCTCGTAGTCGGAGTCGACAATGCCGACGACGCCCGGTCGCACGAGTACCTGCCCTTCAAGGACTTCGTCGGTGGGCCGGATGCCCCGTCGCCGGCTGGCGAACACTTCCCGGATTTTCTGGTCCACGAGGTCTTCCCGCTCGTGAACGGCGCGTACCGCACGCTGACCGGACATGCCAACACCGGAATTGGTGGCTCCTCGTACGGCGGTGTCGCCGCACTCTATGCCCTCCTCGCCCGGCCGAACGAGTTTGGCTACGGCCTGCTCGAGAGCACGAGCCTGCAGGTCGGCATGGGAGAACTCCTCCGCGTCACGCGGCCGCTCATCGCGCGGCCACGGAAAGTCTACATCGGAGTGGGTGGCGGCGAGGGCGAGCATCCGGATTCGGCGGCGATGGTCGTCGACCTGAATCGCCGTCTCGCGGACAATTTCCGCGCTGAGGGCTACACCGACGCGAATCTCAAGCTCGTCGTCGTGCCCGATGCGCGTCACACCGAGGATGCGTGGGCCGCACGACTGCCAGACGCCCTCACGTTCCTTTTTGGGGACTGGCGCGAACCCTGATCGGCCGCAGCAAGCCATGCCATGACCAGCGGGGCGGCACCCGCTTGCCGCCCTCATATAAGTGTGGCCGCGCCGCGCCGATGCCGCGGGCGGCTGCCCCTCATTTATACTAACGAGCCACCGAGGCGGCAACGCCACGGGCACAACCCGCCGTGAGAGCGGATAAATCAGGGGAGTCTGCATGCAGCGCCGGTACGTGACCGCCGATGTCTTCACCGATCGCATTTTCGGCGGCAACCCGCTCGCCGTTGTGCTCGATGCCGAGGGGCTGACGACCGAGCAGATGCAGGCGATTGCGACCGAGTTCAATTACTCGGAGTCGACGTTCGTGTTGCCGGCGAAGGATCCGAGCCACACGGCCCACGTTAGGATCTTCACCCAGAGCATTGAGGTGCCCTTTGCGGGTCACCCGAACGTGGGTACCGCGGTCGTCCTCGCGCGTGAGCTCGAGGCGCTCGGCTTCCCGCCGGCCGAGAAATTTGTGTTCGAGGAGAAGGCGGGACTCGTGCACGTCCGGCTCGTCAGGGAGGGGGGAAAGGTGGTGGCGGCAGAGCTCACCGCACCCGAAGCACTCGCGGTCGGCGAGGTCGTCTCGGTCGCGGACGCGGCGGCATGCCTGTCGCTCTTGCCGAACGAGATCCGCACCACCGTACACCCGCCCGAGACGGTGTCGGTGGGACTTCGGTTCCTGGCCGTCGAGGTGTCATCGCGCGAGGCGCTCAAGCGCGCACGGCCGGACATCGCGGCGCACGAGCGGGTGCTCCCGTTTGTCGGCACGGATGGCGTCTACGCCTATTGCCGGGGCGCCGCGCCCGGCGAGCTGCATGCTCGAATGTTTGCGCCGCTCGATGCGCCCGCCGAAGACCCGGCGACCGGGAGCGCGACGGCTGCGGTGATCGCGCTGCTGGCGAGTCTGCGCCCGGAGCGCGACGGCGACGCGAGCTGGCGCATCGAGCAGGGCGTCGACATGGGGCGGCCGAGCCTCCTGCTAGGCCGGACCGAAAAGCGAAACGGCACCGTGACGGCCGTGCACGTCGCGGGCCACGCGGTCTGCGTGATGCGCGGCAACATCGACCTCTAGGCCGCCGGCGTCCCGGCGTCGACCCTCGTCGCGAGCGCGCACGCGAGCTCCCAGCGGTTGACCTCCTGCTCGAAGTTGAGCGGGCCCGGCGTCGTGCGGTAGCGCCGCACGAACCGAAAGCCCGCTCGCTCGAGCAGGCGGTTGGGACCCGGGTTCGCGGCGTAAGGCTCGCAGATGATCTGGCGCAGCGACAGGTCGCGCGCGAAACGCCGGATGGACTCCGTGAAACACGCAAGTCCGAGGCCCGATCGACGCCGCTCTGGCGTCCAGAGGTGAAGATGAATCTGCGCGCGGACGCCGAACGCAATCTGATTTGCGTTCGAGTGCCCGACGACGTCACTCCCGCTACACCACGCGAGGTAGTAGGTCAGCTTCTCCGGGAACGGGCGAGCGAGATCGGGTAACAGCCGCTCGAGCCAGTCCGCACGGGTCGGAAGGCGCGCCCGGTCGACCCCCATGAGCGCGAGCGCCTCGTCGTCCGCGCCGTGGAAGTAGTCGATCATCCGCTCGTAGTCGGCGGGGGAATCGAACGGGCGAACCTCAGGCACCGGAGGGAGCCTCGCGGTCGTTCGCGATGCGTCGGTAGAGACCGTCAAACACCGTCGTCCACCCGTGAGCCGCATCCGCGCGACGCTGCCAGTGCTGGCGAACCGTGCCGTCCGGATTTGGTGTCCAGGTGATGCGTTCATCGACGCGCGCCCCCGTCGCCGGGTCAATTCCCTCCCCCTGCAGTTGCATGCCGATGCCGATGCGCCCGCCGTCGAGCTCGAGCACGCTGCCGTCGCTGGCGATCCAGGTCTGATGCCAGTGCCGCTTGCGCCGGTCGAAGAAGCTGAGGCTCCGTCCACGGACGCCGCTCGTCCCGGACCACGACTCGCTGAGGACCAGGCCATCGAGCTCGGCGACGATGCGATTGGCGCCCGCGATCTCGCCATTCTCAGTGACGGTCCAGTCGCCGACCCAGAAATCAAACGCCCGGTGCTCGTCTCCGTCGCAGATCTTGCTCGCCTCGTCTGAATTCATGGGGAAGTCGACCTGATTGATCGCCCGCGGGAGTGATGAGATGGATCGCCGGCTCGGGGTCGCATTA
>CAYNCY010000525.1:0-2941 GCA_964395195.1 uncultured Steroidobacteraceae bacterium | reverse complement strand
GTGACGTCGCCCGCCTGCGTCTCGATGATTGGAATTCCGGTCAGCGAGCCGGTCTTGCCCTTGACGCGCCCGTTGGTGGCCTTCTCGACGTATTCCGGATTCACGCGCGCCGAGCGCTCGAGGAGACGCGAGTGCAGGTAGAAGACGTCGCCCGGGTAGGCTTCGCGGCCCGGCGGGCGGCGCAGCAGCAGCGAGATCTGGCGATACGCCCACGCCTGCTTGGTCAGGTCGTCATAGATGATGAGCGCGTCTTCGCCCTGGTCCATGAAGTACTCGCCCATCGCGCAGCCCGAATACGGCGCGAGGTACTGCATGGCGGCCGGGGTCGAGGCCGATGCCGCGACGATGATCGTGTGCGCCATGGCGCCGTGCTCTTCGAGCTTCCTGACGACGTTGGCGATCGAGCTCTGCTTCTGGCCGATCGCGACGTAGATGCACTTAACGCCGGTGCTCTTCTGGTTGATGATCATGTCGATCGCGACGGCAGTCTTGCCGGTCTGGCGATCGCCAATGATCAGCTCGCGCTGGCCGCGACCGATCGGCACCATCGAGTCGATCGCCTTGAGGCCGGTCTGCACCGGCTGCGTCACGCTCTGGCGGAAGATGACGCCCGGCGCCACGCGCTCGATCGGCGCCTTGCTCGATGAATGGATCGGGCCCTTGCCGTCGATGGGATTGCCGAGCGCATCGACCACGCGGCCGAGGAGCTCGGGACCCGTCGGCACTTCGAGGATGCGTCCGGTCGTCTTGACCTGATCGCCTTCGGTGATGTGCTGGTAGTCGCCGAGCACCACCGAGCCGACCGAGTCCTGCTCGAGGTTGAGCGCGAGCCCGAAGGTGTTGCCCGGGAACTCGATCATTTCGCCGTAGCGCACGTCCGCGAGGCCGTGGATGCGAACGATACCGTCGGTCACGCTGACCACGGTGCCGACGTTGCTCGCCTCGGCCGACGCATCGAACTTCGAGATGCGTGCCTTGATGAGGTCGCTGATCTCAGACGCCTTGATGGACATGCTGCTTTCCTTGACTGATCTTTTATCTACCGCGCGCCCACCCGGGGCTCACGGCTGTGACATTTGCTGTTCGAGCCGCGCGAGACTGCCGCGCAGCGAGCCGTCGATCACGAGGTCGCCGGCGCGCACGATCGCGCCTCCCACGAGCGCCTCGTCGACCTTCTCGTGAAGCCGGATCTTCCGGTCGAAGCGCTTGCCGAGCGCGGTCTCGAGGCGAGCGCGCTGCTCGCCGGACAGCGCCAGCGCGCTCGTGACCTCGACGTCGAGGGTGTTCTCGGCCTCGGCGCGCAGCGCCTCGAACTGCTCGGCAATCTCCGGCAGGAGCGCGAGGCGGCCGTTTTCCTGGAGGAGCGCCAGGAAATTCCGTGCCTCGGGACTCGCCGGCGCACCGGCGCCAGTTGCAACGCCCGCAATGAAATCGACCAGCTGCCCGGCCTCGACGCGCGGATTGCTGAAGAGCGCGGCCGCACTCGCATCGCGCGCGACGCCGGATCCGACCGCGAGCACCTGCGACCAGGCGGCGAGCGCGTTCTGCTCGCGCGCGCGCGCGAACGCTGCGCGTGCGTAGGGCCTGGCTACGGTGGCATTTTCGGCCATGAGCGCTCCGTTACCGCGCCGTCACGATGCGATCGGCGAGTTCATCGAGCAGCGCCGCGTGGGCCTGCGCGTTGACCTCGCGCTTCAGCAGCTGCGAGGCGCCCGCGACCGCGAGTCGCGCGACCTCGCCCCTGAGCTCGCCGCGCACGCGCGCCGACTCGGTCGCGATGTCGCCGCGCGCGGCGGTGATCAGGCGCTCGCCCTCGGCGAGCGCCGTGCCGCGAGCCTCGTCCACCAGCTGGTTGCCGCGGGAGTTGGCCTGGTCGACGATCTGCGCCGCCTTCGCGCGGGCTTCGCGGACGATCTCGAACGCCTGGGTCTTGGCGTCGTCGAGGTCCTTCTGGCCGCGATTCGCGGCGGCGAGGCCGTCGGCGATCTTCTTCTGGCGCTCGTCGATCGCCTTCAGGATCGGCGGCCAGATGAACTTCCAGGTGAACCAGATGAGGATCAGGAAGCCGATGGCCTGCCCGATCAGCGTGGCATTTATCTGCATGGCGTTTCTCGCGGTCCGAGGGAGCCGGGAGGTACTTCGGTCAGCCCGCGAGCTTCGAGAGCAGCGGGTTGGCGAACGCGAAGAACATCGCGATCGCGACGCCGATCAGGAACGCCGCGTCGATGAGGCCGGCGAGCAGGAACATGCTGCCCTGCAGGCGCGGCATCAGCTCGGGCTGGCGGGCGGCGGACTCGAGGAACTTGGAGCCCATGATGCCGATGCCGATGCAGGCACCGATGGCACCAAGGCCGATGATGATGCCGATTCCCAGTGCCGTGAAGGCCTGGATGTGGGCGATGTTCTCTTGCATGGTCGTCTCCTGGAGGGTCTGTCTAAATCAGCGAATGCGTTTGGAAAACCGGAAGTCGTCGGCGTCAGTGCGATTCCTGGCTCATCGAGATGTACACGACGGTCAGGACCATGAATATGAATCCTTGCAGCAGGATGATCAGGATGTGGAAGATCGCCCAGAGGGCGGTCAGCACCACCTGCCCGAGAAATCCCAGCGCGCCGAAGAAATAGGAGCCGGTGGCGAACGCGCCGCCCCAGGCGAAGCCGAGCAGCGCGATCAGCATGAACACGAGTTCGCCCGCGTACATGTTGCCGAACAGTCGCATCCCGAGCGACACGGGCTTGGCGAGCAGCTCGACGGTGTTGAGCGCGAAGTTCGGGATCCACAGCAGCCAGTGCTTGCCGAACGGGGCCGTGAACAGCTCGTGGCCGTAGCCGCCGATGCCCTTGGCCTTGATGCTGAAGAACAGGATCAGCACCAGCACGCTGAGCGACATCGCGAACGTGGTGTTGATGTCGGCGGTCGGCAGGGCGCGCCAGTGACCAT
>CAYNCY010000524.1:0-2941 GCA_964395195.1 uncultured Steroidobacteraceae bacterium | reverse complement strand
CCATCCCGCTTCGCATCGTGCTCGCCTCGGCCGCGATCCTCGGCGGGATCGCGCTCGTGATCGGGAGTGCGCATCGGCGCTGAGCGCCGTCGGGCCTGCTCAGTCGGGCAGGTTGAGCGTCCGGGGCGATCCGTGCCGGCGCTCCTCGATGCCAGCGAGCGGCAGCGCGCGGACCGACGTCCAGAGACGCTGGGAGCCAGAGCCGTGCGGATGCGAGGTGAGCGCGAGGCCGGCGATGATGAAGACACCGAGCGTCGTCACGGTCACCGCGATGATGAGGAGCGCGAGCACAAAGCGGCGCGAACTCTTCGCGGATGCCGCGGTGCCCGTGAGCACGCGATCGGACGGACTGCGCCCTGCGTGCACGGCGGCCGGCGCCAGGAGCTCGCGGATTCGTGCAGTGAACGAGCCGGGCGTGTCACCGCCCGGCAGCGGCGTCCACTGGACGCGGCGAAACGGCTCCGGAACGTCGACGGACTCGGCGCTCGTCCCGTCGATGATGACCGGCACGATGAAGGGCATCCCCTCGGCCATGTCGAGCGTGCGGTCGACCGCGAGGCGCCACTCGCGCCGGAAGTAGCCCTCGAGCCGCGCGCGGGTCGTCGCCGAGATGACCGGCACGAAGAGCGCGCAATCGCGAATCCGCGCGCGGATCGACTGGTCCCAGGCCTCGCCGCTGCGAAGCTCGCTCTGATCGAGCCAGACCTCTATGCCGCCAGCCTTGAGCGAGTCGGCAATGCGCCGCGCCGCCGGGGCATCCTCGGAGGCATAGCTCAGGAAGACCGCGTCCTTCGGTGTCGCGTCCGCCGCGTCCGCTCCCGTCACGACCGCACTCCCCGATCCATTCCCTCGCGCGAGGATGCACGCGAAGCGCGGCCGGGGCAACGCTAACCATCAGCTCCCGGGTGCATCGTCCGCGACGGCTCCGTCCGGCCGGCCGTCCGCCGGCGGCGCCCGGGTAACGCCCAGCGACAGGGTCGCGGAAGCGCCGGCCGAGTGCGGAGAGTCTCCGCGTTCGATCACGGCGGCGAGCCGGCGGAGCCACTCGGCGATGCAACGGGAACCGGGCAATACCGGTGGCAGCTGCAGGTGTAGCCTCAAGTCGATCCGCGCGGGGTCGGGCGGGGTCGTCGGCATGTCAGCTCTCCTCGACGACAGTCGGAGTCGGGCACTGGACGGGAAGGCGGAGGAGTCGCGCGCGAGCGGCCTCGGCCCGTGATCGCCTCAGGTTCCACTCGTACCAGGCGGTGGTCCGGGCCACGGCCGCCGGGCGCGCGTAGCGCCCGTTCAGGCGGCAGAGCACGTCCGCTCGTTGGGCCTTGTCGAGGTAGGCAAGGCCGCGCTCGAGCGCAGGCAACGAGTCGTCCCCCGCGCCGCGGGCGAGGTAGTCGGTGTCGAGCTGCCCGGTGAGGAGGTTTCGCTCGATGTTCCGGTCGATGACCCAGGCAGGCACGTTCCAGTAGGCGGCGAGCGCGAGCATCGCGACGGCCGCCGCGAACCCGCGGCGTGCGAGGCGCGCCGGATCGACAGCCGTCAGCGTCTCGCGGAACAGGAGCAGCACGCCGAGCGCCGCGTACACGATGTAGAGATGCACTTCGATGCGAAGCACCGTGTAGCCGTAGGCCTGCTCGTACGCCGCGAGCCGCTGCCACGCCGAGAACAGCATCAGCAGGCATTCGCCGAGCAAGAGCCAGGACAGGAAGCGCACCCGCGGCTCGCCGGAACCGCGCAGCGCCGATCGATCAAGCCCGACGACGAGGAGGGTCGCGAGGGAGACGACAAACGTGAGCTCACCGAACCCCTGGTGGATCGCTTCAGCGTAAGTGACGCCGCTGCCCGGTTGGCCACCCGGGTTCCCGAAAAGGTGCGCGAGCTGGAGCGCGAGGAAGACGGCGAAGAGGACCACGACCGCACCCAGGATGATGGCCCGCTCGGTGACCGTCCGGTTCTGCAGCCGCTCGCGCGGTTCGATCTCGTCGAACTCGATCGGATGCGCCGTCGCCGCGAGCCCGAACGTGCCGAGCGCGATGACACCGAGCACCCCGAAGAAAGCGATTCGCGGCAGAATCGAGAGGTCGGCGATCGCGTCGATGAGCGCCTTGCGCGCCGAGGCGAAGGACGGATCCGCCTCGGCGAGCAGCAGGAAAAAGACCGTGACGATCGGAATCGCCCAGGCGATGCCGCGCGTCGCCGGGAGATGCCTGCCATCGCCGATCGCGCCGACTCCGTCGCCAATGAGATCGCCGGACTCGGTGGCGACGAGTCCCGCCGCGCGGACCGGAATGCTGACAAGGTGCAGCCGCCCGAGCGATGGGAGCGGCGCGCCGGCGCAGGCGAGCACCGTTCGCGCGCCGAGCCAGCCGACCGTCGCCACGAGCAGCACCGAGAGCCAGAAGTCCGCGGTGATCGCGACGGCGGTCGCGAGCACAAGTGCGGCGCCGACGGGCAGGACGAACTCGGGCGAGCGCCGTCCCGCACGGCCGGCACCGAGGAGGGTGAGCGCAACCACACCGAGCGCGATGAAGAGCGCGAAGTTGAGGCCGAGGTCGACCCGGTAGAGCACCCACGTGCCGAACGAGGCGATGAGCGCGGCGGCGCTCCAGGCATGAAGGGCGGCGTGGCCGAGCGGCTGTGCGTCGGATGCCTGGGCAGGGAATGAAATAGTACTTTGCATTTCAAAGTGTCCGGGTGAACGAAGACTTGGGGGCAAGCGGGGTGCCTCAGCGGTTGAGCGCGTTCCGGGTGGAGGCGATCAGCGCTTCCATGTGCGCGAGGTAGCGCCGCAGCGCCTTCTGGCCGACGGGCGTCAGCGTGTAGTCGGAGCGCGGGCGGCGCTCGGCGAAGGACTTGGCGCACGCGATGAGCCCGGCGTCCTCGAGCTTGCGTGCGTGCACGCTCAGGTTGCCGTCGGTGGTCCCGAGGAGCTCGCGCAGCTCAACGA
>CAYNCY010000523.1:0-2941 GCA_964395195.1 uncultured Steroidobacteraceae bacterium | reverse complement strand
GAGCTCGCGCAGCTCCTCGCCGTCATGCCGCCCGCCGTGATCGCCAAGCGCCTCGAGGCCGCCCGCGCGCTTGCCGAGCATCCCCATTCACTTGCCGAGACGCCAACCCGATGATCGAGATCCACAACTCCCTCAGCGGTCGCAAAGAACCGCTCAAGCCCCTCGAGCCCGGGCACGTGCGCATGTACGTGTGCGGCATGACGGTCTACGACTTCTGCCACGTCGGTCACGCGCGCTCGCTGATCGCCTTCGACACCGTGCGCCGGTACCTGCGCTATCGGGGCTTTCGGGTCACGCACGTCCGCAACATCACCGACATCGACGACCGGATCATCAGCCGCGCGGCCGAGAACGGCGAGACGACGACGGCGCTGACGACGCGCTTCATCGCGGCGCTCCACGAGGACTGCAGGGCGCTCGGCGTCGAGCGTCCCGAGCACGAGCCCAAGGCCACCGAGTACGTGGGTCCCATCGTCACGATGATCGAGACCTTGATCGCGAAGGGCTATGCCTACGTCGCGAGCGACGGTGACGTGCTCTATTCGGTGAGCAGCTTCGGCCCGTATGGGGCGCTGTCCGGCAAGAAGCTCGGCGACCTTCGCGCCGGGGCCCGGGTCGAAGTCGACGAGGCCAAGCGCGACCCGCTCGACTTCGTGCTGTGGAAGATGGCGAAGCCCGGCGAGCCGAGCTGGCCCTCGCCCTGGGGCGCCGGCCGGCCCGGCTGGCACATCGAGTGCTCGGCGATGTCGGTCGCGCTGCTGGGGAGCCACTTCGACATCCACGGCGGCGGCCTCGACCTCAAGTTCCCGCACCACGAGAACGAGATCGCGCAGACCTGCGCCGCCTGCGGGACGCGGTTCGTGAACACCTGGATGCACAACGGCTTCGTCAACGTGAACGCCGAGAAGATGTCGAAATCGCTCGGCAACTTCTTCACGGTGCGCGAGGTGCTCCCGCACCTGCGCCCCGAGGTGATGCGCGCGTTCGTGCTCGGCAGCCACTACCGCGGGCCGATCAACTACTCCGACGACAACCTCCGCCAGGCGGATGCGACGCTCGAGCGCCTGTACGTGGCGCTGCGCGGCGTCGCACCGACGACGGCGCCGCCGGGGGCGCTTGCCCGGGCGCACCGCGAGCGCTTCGAGCGGGCGATGGACGATGACTTCAACACGCCCGAGGCGATCGCGGTCCTGCAGGCGCTCGCGCGCGACCTCAACGTCGCCAAGGCCGAGGGGAAGGCTCTGGAGGTTGCCGAGTACGCGGCGGAGCTGCGTTCTCTCGCGGGCATCCTCGGGCTTCTCGGCGTCGATCCCGAGCTCTGGCTCAAGACGCGCCCGACCCTGCCGCCCGGGACGGAGGGCGAGGGAGCGGACCCGTCGGGTCAGCCCGCGACGCCCGATGCCGCCGAGATCGATGCGCTCATCGCCGCGCGTACCGCGGCGCGCAAGGCCAGGGACTTCAAGGAGTCGGATCGCATCCGCGATGCGCTCCTCGAGCGCGGCGTCGTCCTCGAGGACGCTGCCGGGGGCACGAGCTGGCGCTGGCGCTGAGCGGGCCGTGCGCTAGCGCGGTGCGCGCCCCTGGCGGGCGAGCGAGCTCTCGAGGGTGTTCTTCATGAGCGCGGCGATCGTCATGGGTCCGACGCCACCCGGCACGGGCGTTATCCAGCTCGCGCGCGCGCTCGCGCCCTCGTAGTCGACGTCGCCCACGAGCTTGCCGTCCGGCATGCGGTTGATGCCGACGTCGACGACGATGGCGCCTTCGCGCACCCAGGCGCCCGGGATCATCGCGGGCTTGCCGGTCGCGACCACGAGGATGTCGGCGCGGCCGACTTCGCCCGCGAGGTCCTTGGTTGCGCTGTGGCACACGGTGATCGTGGCGCCCGCCATCAGGAGCTCGAGCGCCATCGGCCGGCCGACGATGTTCGACTGGCCGACGATGACCGCGTTCTGGCCGCGCGGCGCGAGGCCGGTGGTCTCGAGCATGATCATGATTCCGTAGGGCGTGCACGAGCGCATCAGGGGCGTGCGCAGCGCCAGGCGCCCGACGTTGTACGGGTGGAACCCGTCGACGTCCTTCTTGGGATCGATGCGCTCGATGACCGAGTTCGGGTCGATGTGCTTCGGGAGCGGCGACTGCACCAGGATGCCGTCGATCGCGGGATCCTCGTTCAGCCGGTCGATGAGTGCCACGAGCTCGGCCTGGGTGGTCGAGGCCGGGAGGTCGTGCGCGACCGAGACGATGCCGGTCTCCTCGCACGAGCGGCGCTTGTTGCGGACGTAGACTTCGGAGGCGGGATCCGCGCCGATCAGCACGACCGCAAGTCCCGGGCGGCGGCCGCCGGCGGCGGCGAGGGCGTCGGTCGCCGTGCGCACCTTGGCCTTCAGAGACTGTGAAATGGCCTTTCCATCGAGGATCTTCGCGGTCACGGCTACCCCTTCAGCAAACGAACGCGGAATTCGAAGCCGACTATTCTCGCACGGGACCGCCGCTACGCGGGGTCGCGGTTTGACGGGTCCGGGTGCGGCCCGTAAGATTGCGTGTCCCGTGCGGGCCGGACGCGGGTCGTAAGCCACGCCGGGCAACGGGTCGGTTCCTTGGCGGGGCATAGCGCAGTCTGGTAGCGCATCTGCTTTGGGAGCAGAGGGTCGGGGGTTCAAATCCCTCTGCCCCGACCATCAAGACTCCGCTCGGGAGAGTCGGTCGTGGATTCGGGAGCCGCATCGGGAGCCTCAACGCGCCCGTAGCTCAACCGGATAGAGCACCGGCCTTCTAAGCCGGCGGTTGCAGGTTCGAATCCTGCCGGGCGCGCCACTTCGGGGTGCGGCAGGGTGACGGGACGAGACGAGGAGAAGACGGGGTCGAGGAAGAACAGTTTTCAGTTCAGACGATGGTGGACGTAGCTCAGCTGGTAGAGCCCCGGATTGTGATTCCGGCCGTC
>CAYNCY010000522.1:0-2957 GCA_964395195.1 uncultured Steroidobacteraceae bacterium | reverse complement strand
CTGCGCTGACCCCGTCGACGAACGGGCGTCTGGATTCGACGGGAGGATGGTGCCGGTGGAGGGAATTGAACCCCCGACCTCTCGCTTACGAAGCGACTGCTCTACCAGCTGAGCTACACCGGCGCGGAAGGGCGCGGAGTATACGGAAACACCCCGACAGCGGCAAACGAGGCGTCCTCAGGACGGCTTCACGACGCCACGCAGTTCGCGCGGCAGCGCGAACACGACGTGCTCGGTGCGGCCCGGGAGCTCGGCGGCATCCTCGCCGCCCCACTCCTTCAGGCGCCCGATGACCTGCTGGACGAGGATCTCCGGCGCCGAGGCGCCGGCGGTGACACCGACCGTGGTCGAATCCTCGAACCACTCGCGCTTCAGGTCCTCGGCACCGTCGACGAGGTAGCCGGCGACGCCCTGCTTGTCGGCGAGTTCGCGCAGGCGATTGGAGTTCGAGCTCGAGCGCGAGCCGACCACGATCAGGACATCGCAGATCGCGACCAGCTGCTTGACCGCGTCCTGGCGGTTCTGCGTCGCGTAGCAGATGTCCTCCTTGCGCGGGCTCTTGAGTGCGGGGAACCGGGCACGGAGCGCGTCCACCACCTTGGCCGTGTCATCGACCGACAGCGTCGTCTGTGTGACGAAGGCGAGCTGCGCGGGATCCTTGATCTCGAGACGGGCGACGTCATCCGGCGTCTCGACGAGGTGAATCCGCCCGCCGTGCGAGACGTCGAACTGCCCCATCGTGCCCTCGACCTCGGGGTGCCCGGCATGGCCGATCAGGATCACCTCGCGGGCGTCGCGCGCGTAGCGCGTGACCTCCATGTGCACCTTGGTCACGAGCGGACAGGTCGCATCGAAGACGTTGAGGCCGCGGCGCGCGGCCTCCTGCTGCACGGCGCGCGAGACGCCGTGCGCGCTGAAGATGACCGTCGCGCCATCCGGCACCTCATGCAGTTCCTCGACGAACACCGCTCCCATCGCCCTCAGCCGCTCGACGACGTAGCGGTTGTGCACGACCTCGTGGCGCACGTAGATCGGCGCGCCAAAGAGCGCGACCGCCCGCTCGACGATGTCGATGGCGCGGTCGACGCCCGCGCAGAAACCGCGTGGGTTGGCGAGGTGGATCTTCACGCCGCGCCGGTATCGGACGGCGGCGGAGGTACTCCGGCCGGCCGCGCGCGACGCGACTCGATGATCGAGTCGAGGATCAGGAGCGCGGCACCCACCGAAATCGCGGAGTCGGCCGCGTTGAAGGCCGGGAACCAGTGCTCGTGCCAGTGGACGTGGATGAAGTCGACGACGTAGCCGCGCAGCACCCGGTCGATCACGTTGCCAATCGCCCCGCCGAGGATGAGCGACAGTCCGCTCGCGAGCAGCGTCACGCGCGCGGTACCGAGGCGCACGAGCCACACGACGATGCCGACGCTGACGGCGAGCGCGAGGACCACGAAAAAGTAGCGCTGCCAGCCCGATGCGTCGTTGAGGAAGCTCCACGCGGCACCCCGGTTGTGGAGGCGCGTCAGGTCGAGCACCGGCAGGAGCTCGCGCCGCTCGTAGAGCTCGAGCTCCGCGACGATCGCCGCCTTGGTCGCCTGGTCGAGCGCGATCACGAAGGCGCTCAGCCACAGCCAGCGAAGCGCGCGCGGCGCGTCGGCGACGAGCACGGGTCCCGGCGCGCTCATGCGAACCTCCGCGTCTCGCCCGGACCCTCGAGGTTGCCCGCGCAGCGCGCGCACACCTCGGGATGCCGCGGATCCGCACCGATGTCGGGCCGCAGGTGCCAGCAGCGCACGCACTTCGAATCCGTGCTCGGCTCCACGCTGATGTAGACGCCCGCCTTCGCGACGCTGGTCGCCGGGGTCGCATCCGCGGGGCGCGCGGCGGCGTCGCCGAGCGAGGCCTGGGAGGTGATGAGCGCGAACCTGAGCTCATCGCCGATCGCCGCGAAGCGCGCCCGTTCTGCGGCGTCGAC
Source organism: uncultured Steroidobacteraceae bacterium (assembly GCA_964395195.1). Lineage (GTDB taxonomy): Bacteria > Pseudomonadota > Gammaproteobacteria > Steroidobacterales > Steroidobacteraceae > CAIKZZ01. Next base: position 988 of record CAYNCY010000522.1, on the reverse strand, counting down.
CCAGACCTTGACCTTCGCCTCGAGCGTGCCGCCGATTTTCCCGGCGGTCCTGAGTGCCTCGAGCTCGCGCGCGACGTCCGCCTTGAGCGCCGTGATCGCCGCGAAATCGATGGCTTCCTCGGCCGATGCCGCCGGCAGCGTGTACCACTGCGACAGGAACACCGACTCCGGTCGACCGCGCTCCTTCGGCAGCGCGTCCCAGATCTCCTCCGCCGTGAAGCTCAGGATCGGCGCGAGCCAGCGCACCATCGCCTCGGCGATGTGCCAGAGCGCAGTCTGCGCCGAGCGGCGCGGATGCCCGTCCTTCGGCGTCGTGTAGAGGCGATCCTTGAGGACGTCGAGGTAGAAGCCGCCCAGATCCACGACGCAGAAGTTGTGGACCTTCTGGTAGATCAGGTGGAACTGGTAGCTGCGGTAGGCCTCGAGGATCTCCTCCTGCAGCGCGTGCGCGCGGCCGATCGCCCAGCGATCGAGCGCGACGAGCTGATCCGCCGGGAGCGCGTGCTCCGCCGGGTCGAAGCCCGCGAGGTTGCCGAGGAGAAACCGCACCGTGTTGCGCATGCGCCGGTACGAGTCCGCCATCCGCTTCAGGATCTCATCCGACACGCTCATGTCGTTCGAATAGTCGGCGGCGGCGACCCAGAGCCTCAGCACATCGGCGCCGAGGGCGGCGATGACCTTCTGCGGCACGAGCGTGTTGCCGAGCGACTTCGACATCTTGTGGCCCTTCTCGTCCACGGTGAAGCCGTGGGTGAGAACGCCTCTGTATGGCGCGTGCTCGTGCATCGCGACCGAGGTCAGCAAGGACGAGTGAAACCAGCCGCGGTGCTGGTCGGAGCCCTCGAGGTAGAGATCCGCGGGCGAGCGGATCTCGGGGCGCTGGTGCGCGACGCACCAGTGCATCACGCCGGAGTCGACCCAGACGTCCATGACGTCGGTTGACTTCTCGTAGTCGGCGGCCTCGGCGCCGAGGAGCTCCTCCGCCTGC
>CAYNCY010000521.1:0-2961 GCA_964395195.1 uncultured Steroidobacteraceae bacterium | reverse complement strand
CCGGGCATTGTACTCATCCCGGACCTCCGGGTAAACCCGCCGCGCGGCATGGCCCGATAACGCGGCGTGCGCGAGCTTTCGCACCCGGTCCGGTGCAGCGGGAGCGGCTTGGCCACTCGCGGGACACCGTCCAAGTCCCCGGCTGAACCCGGTTAAGATCGCCCGATGAGTCCGCCGCCAGAGCTGCGCCCGGCGCGCGAGGTCTACACCGTCTCCCGGCTCAACCGGGAAGCCCGGATCCTGCTCGAGTCGGGGCTGCCGATGCTCTGGATCGAGGCGGAGATGTCGAACCTCGCCCGCCCCTCCTCCGGGCACTGGTACTTCACGCTGAAAGACGCGAATGCCCAGGTCCGCTGCGCGATGTTCCGGGGCAGCAACGCGCGCGTGCGCGTGACGCCGCGCGACGGCATGCAGGTGCTGGTGCGCGCCCGCGTCGGCCTCTACGAACCGCGCGGCGAGTACCAGCTCGTGATCGAGCAACTCGAGGAGGCGGGCGAAGGCGCGCTCCGGCGCCGGTTCGAGGAACTGAAGGCGCGTCTCGCCGCGGAGGGCCTGTTCGATGCCGCCCTCAAACGGTCGCTGCCCGCGTTGCCACGGCGCATCGGCGTGATCACCTCGCCGACCGGGGCCGCGATCCGCGACATCGTGCACGTGCTCGGACGCCGCTTCGCGGCGATACCGGTGCTGATCTACCCGGTTCCCGTCCAGGGCACCGGCGCGGCGCTCGAGATTGCGACGGCGCTTCGGCTCGCCAACCAACGCGCCGAGGTCGATGTCCTCATCCTCGCGCGCGGCGGCGGCTCGCTCGAGGACCTGTGGTCCTTCAACGAGGAAGTGGTTGCGCGCGCCATCCGTGCCTCCAGGATTCCCGTGATCGCCGGCATCGGCCACGAGGTCGACGTCACGATCGCGGACTTCGCGGCCGATGTGCGCGCGCCAACCCCCTCGGGCGCCGCCGAGCTCGTCGTGCCCGACCGGGCCGAGTGGCTGCGCACGCTGTCCGGCATCGGCGCACGCCTCGTGCAGGCGGGCCGGCGCCGCATCGCGCGGGCCGAGGAGCGGCTCCGCTGGCTCGGCGGCCGACTCGCACGGGTGCACCCGCGCGAGCGACTCGCGCTCCGCGCGCAGCGGCTCGATGAGCTCGAGGCGCGCCTCGGACGCGCCCTTGGCCAGCACCTCGCCACCGCCCGTGCCCGGCTCGTCTCGGCCTCGCGGACGCTGAATGCCGTGAGCCCGCTCGCGACGCTCGAGCGCGGCTACTCGATCCTGGTCACGGCCGAGGGCCGCGTCGTTCACCGCGCCGCCGAGGTCAGCGAGGGCGACTCGGTGATTGCGCGCACCGGCCGGGGCAGTGTTCACGCCCGCGTGACGCGCACCGAGGATTGAACCCACCGTGAGTCGCACGCTCCGGACCGTCGCGGCCACCCTCGCGATCGTGTGTTCCCCCACCCTGCGGGCCGATACGACGGCGCTCACGCGGCCGTTCACGGAACTCTCACCCGTCGCGACGGTGCGCATCGGACACACCGCCGACTGGGTCGCTGTCACCGCGGATGCCGTTTGGGTCGGCAGCACCGGCCCCTTCGCCGTCAGCCGCATCGATCCCGCCAGCAACGCGCGCACCGCGCGCGTCCTTCTTCCCGGCGAGCCGTGTGCGGGCCTCGTGGTCGCATTCGGGGCGCTCTGGGTGCCGCTCTGCACCCACGTTCCGTCGCTCGCCCGCATCGACCTCGCGACGCTGCAAAAGACCGTGTTCACGCACGTGGGCCCGGCCGCCGCCGAAGGCGGCATCGCCGCGAGCGCCGACAGCCTCTGGCTCGTAACCGATCGGCAGGGCACGCTCGCGCGCATCGACCCCGCGAGCGGCACGATCCGCGCGACCGCGCACCTGCCCGCAGGCTCGTTCAACCCCCTCTACAGCGACGGCGTCGTCTGGGTGACCTGCGCCGGCGGCGCGGTGCTGACGGCGGTCGACGCGACCAGCGGGGCACTCATCGCCAGCGTTCCCACGGGGCCGGGGCCGCGCTTTCTCGCCGCCGGGGCGGGGTTTATCTGGACGCTCAATCAGGGCGATGGGTCGCTGAGTCGCGTCGATCCGCAGGGCCAGCGCGAGACGGCGCGCATCGCGCTCGGCACGCCCGGCCACGGTGGTGACATATCGGTGGGCGCGGGCACGGTCTTTACGACGATGATGGGCGTGCCCCTCTCCGCCACCGATGCCGCGACGGCGATCCTGCGTCGGCAGTGGCGCGGGCGGGGCGGTGACTCGCTCAACATCGCGCACGGCGCGATCTGGCTGACGGACTACCGCAAGGGTACGGTCGCGCGGATTCCGCTCGCGCAGGTGCTGGCACGCTGACGCCCGCGCCCGCCCGGCTCCACGCGCCGCGCCACCCCCGGAAAATGTGACGGGCGGCCCGCAATTCCCGGTTGAGTTGGCGAGAGCCCGCGCGCATGCTCGTGGCCGGGTGCCCTCGATGCGGAGCTGACGGGGCGCCTGACGGAACGCGACATCGTCGAGGGGGAATCTGCATGCTGAACCAGCTACGCACGCTCGTGCTCATGGCCGCGCTGACTGTGCTTGCGGCAGGCGCCGCGGCCGCGCCGCCCGATCTCACGAACGGCACCTGGAAGCTCAACGTCGCCGAGTCGAAGTTCAGCCCCGGCCCCGCGCCCAGGAGCCAGACGCGCACCTACAAGGAAACGGACGGCACGGTGGCGCTGACCTTCACGCAAGTCAACGATGGGACGGGCCAGCCGGCCAGCTATGACCTGCGGTTCGCCGTTGCCCCGCTATCCTGGGGTGCAGCGACCACGGTCTCGAAAGGCACGTGCGCGGCGCCAGTCGTTGGGACCGCCATCGGCGCCAAACTCACCTGCACCGTGCTCGGGCTTACGCCGGGAACGGCCTACAACTTCCAGGGGATCGCATTCCGCGGCACGTTGAACGTGAACGCCATC
>CAYNCY010000520.1:0-2964 GCA_964395195.1 uncultured Steroidobacteraceae bacterium | reverse complement strand
GCGTGAACGCGGTTGCACCCGCGCGGGGATTCACGGCAAAGCACGCGCTCTTCGCGGTGGTCGCGTTGATGGCGCTCTATGTGCTCTTCAACAACGAGCGCTTCATCCTCGACCACGCGGACGCGCAGTGGAAATACTATTTTCCGGTCCGCTGGCTCCTGGTGCCGCACGGGCTCGCCGGTCTCGTGGTGCTCGCACTCGGCGCGACGCAGTTCTCTACGCGTTTGAGGGCCGCGCGGCCGCGCATTCACCGCGTGTGCGGACGCTGCTACGTGATCGGCGTCGCGCTCGCGGCGCCGGTCGCGATGGTGATCTCCGAGCTTCACAACGGCCTCCCGACCCGGATCGCGATCTTCGTGCAGGCGGGCGCGTGGCTGCTGACGACGGGGATCGCGTTCGTCGCCATCCGGCGCCGCAACTTCGTGCAGCACCGTGAATGGATGATCCGCAGCTACGCCGTCACGCTCATCTTCCTGACCGACCGAGTGCTCGATGCGATCCCGGGCTTTGCCGACTTCGACGGCGACGCGAGTCCGACGATCCTCTGGATCTGCAACCTGGTCGCCTGGGTCGTGCCGACAGTCATCATCGCGTGGCCTTCGCTCGTCAGTCCGCCCCGGGACTTTCCCCGGACATCGACCCCGCCTCGCTAGTCGGACCCAATGGCGCGCGAACCTGCGCGCATTCCCCGAGTCAGATGTTCCGGGATGGCGCGATTCGCTGGACTCCTGTAAGTCAATGCTTGTAAACGGGTTTGTTCGGATGCTCGGCTTGGCGTCGGCGCGCACGGAGCGGCGGGCGCTGTGGGCGGTGGCCGACAGGTTTTGAGGGGCCGCTCGCCAAACCGATACTATTTCCGCGCCGCCGTCGGCCGCTCCCCGGACGGCCGCACCGGCCAGTCTCCCGGTGTGCGGACGGCCGGATTCGACGCAAGCCGGTGTGTGCGCGCGGGACGGGATCGATGGCGGCCGACACGGGCCTTGAACAAGAGAAGGAGCCCGTCGTTGCCGGGTACGAGGTGCTGGAAACGGTTGGATGCAAAGCGCGGGGCGCGGGGCCCCGGCGTCCGGACGTGGTCGTTCGCACTAACGCTTGGCGGCGCTCTGCTGCTCCTCGCGAGCCCGGCACGGGGTTCGGATCCGCAGCCATACACGGTCTCGATCGCATCGACGTCGCTCGATTCGCTCGATGACGCGCTCAACGGCAGTTCGCAGCTCGTGTCACTGCGCGAGACCGCCCCCGTCAGTCCCTTCGCGCTGATCGGCCGGGCGCGCGAGGACGGCGAGCGCCTGAAGACCGTGCTCGAGAGCTTCGGCTACTACCAGGGCAAGGTTGCCATCACGATCCTCCAAAAGTCGCTCGACGATCCGGACCTGCCGGATGCGATCGTGGCGCTGACGGGCGAGGAGAAGGCGCCGGTCGCGGTCACGATCGACTTGGGACCGCTCTATCACCTGCGCACGATCACGCTCGATGGCGAGGTCTCGACCAGCGAGCGCGCGGCGCTCGCGCTCTCGAGCGGCGAGCCTGCGTACGCGATCGCGGTGCTCGATGCGCAGGCGCGACTCCTCAACCGGCTCGAGGAAGACGGCTACGCGTTCGCGACCGTCGACACGCCGATCGCCTATGAGATCCCGGAAGCCACCGCGCTCGACATCACCTTCCACATCGTGCGCGGCGAGAAGACAACACTCGGACCGATCACGCTCGTCGGACTCAAAAGGGTCGAAGAGACGCTCGTCCGCACGCGGCTCCTGATCCGCCAGGGGCAGCCCTACAGCCCGAGCAAGATCGAGGAGGCGCGGCGCGACCTGCTCGCGCTCGGCGTCTTCTCGAGTGTCACCGTCAAGAGCGCGGATCATCCGGACGAGGCCGGGCAGGTGCCGGTGACTGTGAGCGTCCAGGAGCGGCTCCGGCACACGCTCGGCTTCAACGCCGCCTATTCGAGTGACCTGGGGGGCAGCGCGGGCGTCAGGTGGACCGATCGCGATCTCCTTGGCGGCGCCGAGCAACTGACCCTGACGGCGTCGGCCATCGACATCGGCGGGCACGCGACTTCGGGGCTCGGCTACAACGTCGGTGCGCAGTTCACGAAGCCCGACTACGGTGCGCGCGATGAGAACCTGCAGATCAACGCGACGACGCTGAAGCAGTCGCTCGATGCGTACGACCAGACCGCGGTCACTTCGAGCGTGCTGCTGACGCACCGCTTTTCGCCGTTCTGGATGGGGAGCATAGGCCTCTCGGGCGAGCGCGAGCAGATCACGCAGCAATTGATGATCCGCGACTACACGCTGCTCGGCGTGCCGGTAGCGGCGCGCTTCAACGATACCGGCGTCACGAATCCGCTCCAGGACACGCTGCACGGCATCCGCGCCTCGATCAGCGTGACGCCGACGCGTTCGTTCACCGCGATTCCGGCGACGTTCGTCATCGCGCAGGCGGACGCCGCGATGTTCTACGACCTGAATGCGCTCGGCGTCGCGGGAGTGGGGCGCAGTGTCATCGCGCTTCGGGCCGTCGCGGGACAGGCGCATGGCGCGGCGCCCTTCGACCTGCCGCCCGACCAGCGCTTCTACGGCGGCGGCAGCGGCACGATCCGCGGCTTCGTGTACCAATCGGTGGGACCGACGTTCCCGGGCACGGTGACCCCGCAGGGCGGAACGGCGGTCGATGCGGCGACGGTCGAGTTCCGCCAGCGCATCGCCAAGACCTTCGGCGCCGTGCTCTTCGTCGATGCGGGCGCCGTCAGCGCCGATGGGCACCTCCTGCAGGGCAAGCCCTCGGTCGGCGTCGGCACGGGCTTTCGGTACTACACGCCGATCGGTCCAATCCGGCTCGACGTTGCCGTGCCGGTGAAGATTCTGCCGGGCGGCGATCCGTTCGTGATCTACATCGGACTCGGGCAGGCCTTCTGATGCGCCGTCCCTCCAAGCGCGTGCTGTGGATCCTGGGGGCGGCGTT
>CAYNCY010000519.1:0-2984 GCA_964395195.1 uncultured Steroidobacteraceae bacterium | reverse complement strand
TGCCAGCGTGACGTACGTGTGGCCGGGAAATCTGAGCAGTGCCGTCGCCCTTCGATACTCCGGCAGCAGCTTCGACGACGCGGGCAATACGATTCGGCTCGCGAACTACACGGTCCTCGACGTTCGCCTGTCGTACCCGCTCACCGACCGGCTCGAAGCGTACGGCCGCCTGGAGAACGCCGCCAACAAGCAGTACGAGACGGCGTATCAGTACGGCACCGTTGGGCGCGGTGGATTCGTGGGCGTGCGCGCGAGCTTCTGATCTGCGGCGCCGCGCTGCCTGGGTTCAGGTCCAGGCGGCGCGTCGCAGTTCAGTGCGTAGCGGTTGTGGCTCCAGGCGCGGCGGCGCCCGTCCAGCACGCCTGCGTCGCCGCGAGGCCCCGGCCGGCCCAGTCGGCGATCGGCGATCCGCCCGCCGCGGAGAGGCTGACCGTGGTCGCGAAGCCGGTGCCGCGGAACCGACCCTCTGAGGTCCAGAGTCCGTAACTCAGGTTGTCGGTCGCCGTCTCCGACGGATCACCCTCGCCCGGAACACCGATCTCGAGGCGGTCGGTGATGACCTCGCCGATGCCGCGGACGAAATCGTCGAGGCCTTCGCAGCGGTCCGACGAAGCCCAACGGATCTCCGGAACGGCGTGTGAGCGCGGCGAGTCATCGCCCGTGACGCGGCGGCCCACCCAGTAGCTCTCGCGACGGCGCGCCTCGCCATCGGCGACCTCGCGGAACATCACGTAGAACGTAACGAGCGTCCATTCGCCGCCGCGCACGGAATGAATCGAGAAGCCGGCGAACGGTGTCTGCCGCGCACCGGCGTCATCGGTGATGGCCAGCGAGCGCGAAAGCACCTCGAGAGACTCGAAGCGCGCCGGCGAGGGTGGCGATGCGCCGAGTGCGGCGCCTTCGAGTTGTAGCGCGCCGAGCATCGGCATGACCATCGCCCAGCGCGCGAACGTCTTCGATCGGCTCATGTCGATCCCTCCCGCCGGATGGGGTCGAACCCGGTCTGCCGTCCTTCGCCCCACCGATGATTTAGCACCGCGCCGCCCCTTGCGCTCGCGCGATTGGGTCTCCGTTCGACGACGACCGGCAATAGGCGTTTATTATCAATGGCCTACATCGATAGCAGGCGACACTGGCCGCCCCGGCCACGCACGCGGAGCCCGTTCGAAGGCTTGAGTTGTTATTACAACTGTACGAACATACTCCCATGATCGAACTCAAGCTCACCGCGATCGGCAACTCCCTCGGCGTCGTGCTCCCGAAAGAAGCGCTCAGTCGCCTGAAGGTCGGCAAGGGCGATGCGCTCTATATAACGGAGGCGCCCGACGGCTATCGCCTGACGCCGTACAACCCGGAGTTCGAGCAGCACATGAGCGCCGCCCGCAAGATCATGAAGAAGCGTCGCGCGGCACTGCGCGAGCTCGCGAAGTAACCCTGGACCTGCCGTGGATGAGCCCGTCTGGATCGGTGTCACGACCGTGCTCGCGGTCCACGACGAGCAGCTCGCCGAGCACGGCGGTGAGTCCGGGGTTCGCGACCAGGGACTGCTCGAGTCCGCGCTCGCGCGTCCGCGCCAGCGCTTTGCGTACGGCCCTGCGACGCTGGCGGCGCTCGGTGCGAGCGTTGCGTACGGCCTGTGCCGGAACCACCCGTTCATCGATGGCAACAAGCGCACCAGCCTCGTGGTGCTCGAACTCTTCCTGCACATCAACGGCGCCGAACTGGTGGCTTCCGACGAGGAGTGCGTCGTGACATTCGTCAGGCTCGCCGCCGGCGACCTGGCGGAAGAGCCGTTTGCGGACTGGGTCACGCGGCACCTGCGCGCGTGACGACGGCCGGCTAGCGCTGCTTGCGCGTCCGGCGTGGCGCCTGGACGGGTGGAACGTCCCGCGGCGCTTCGCTCTCCCGCGGCGGCGGCGATGCCGTCGCCGGGGCCGGTGTCGGAGGCCCCTCCGCTGCCGGTTGTGCAGCGACGGGTGCTACCGGCGTATCAGCGCGCGCGACGACGCGACGCTCGGTCAAGACTGATTCGGCCCCTGAGTCGGCGCCGATCGGGTCGATACCCACCTGATCAAGGGTATCGAAGAGATCCGCGAGCACGCTCTCGCGCCTGAGCCAGAAGCTCGACGCGAAACAGCGCCAGATCGTCCATCCGGCCCGCTCGAGCACGCGCTGCCGGGCAATCTCGTCCGCCCACCGATCGGCGCGTTGCGCGGGATCACCATCGCATTCGATCGCGAGTCGCCGGTCCAGCGCGCCCTCCACCACGAAATCGATTCGGTACGATGCCACGCGCACCTGGGGACGCACGCGGTAACCACGTTCGATGAGCGCGTCGAAGATTTCCCGTTCGACGTCGGACTCGCAAAGCTCGCGCGGCGGGCCGGACGGTGCGGTCTCGCGCCGGAACGGCTCGCGGAAGTGGCGAATCAACCGTGCATTGAGGGTGTCGGGCCCGACGTCCGACTCCTCGATGGACCGGAAGAGGATCATCCGGTCGGCGGCCCGCGAGGCCGCGACGTTGAAGCGCTGTGCGATCTCGAGGCGGCCGCCGGCGGCGCGATCGTTCTTGGCGAGCACCATCGACAGCAGCATGATCGAGCGCTCCTGCCCCTGGAAGCTCGGTGGTGCGCCGGTCGAGAGACGCCGCGCGACGATTTCGCGCGGCGAAATCCGCCGCCGGATCATCTGGTCGATCAGCCGGGCCTGCTCGTGACCCAGGAGCGTCACGACGCCAATTGAGCGACCGGCCATGGCAGGGTCCGCGAGGATCGACTCGATCTCCCTGACGAGTGCGCGCGCCTCCGGCTCGTTGACGTCGCCCGTTCGCTCGCCATCCTTCACGAGCACGTCGATCAGCGGCGGATCCAGTCGCTCGCTCGGCTTGGCGAGCCTCAGCGGCCGTATGGCGCCCGAGTAGAACTCGCGATTGGAGTATTCGATGAGCGCCGGCACCGAGCGGAAGTGCTCGCGCAACATCACCG
>CAYNCY010000518.1:0-2985 GCA_964395195.1 uncultured Steroidobacteraceae bacterium | reverse complement strand
ACGACCCGGCCAACCGGCCCGGGTTCTCCCGGGCGCTCGCCGCCGGGCGAACCTACTCCATCTGCGAGACTGTCCAGTTGCCGCCGATGCTGATGGGACTCGGCGGGCTCTTCCGCGAGGACCTGATCGAGTGGGCGACCGCCATGACCTACCAGGCGGCCTCGGGGGCGGGCGCGCAGAACATGCGCGAGCTCATCGCGCAGATGGGTGCGACGCACGCCGCCGCGGCGAGACTGCTCGCCGACCCGGCAAGTTCCATCCTTGATATCGACGGCGCGGTCACGGCGGCGCTGCGCAGCGACTCGCTGCCACACGAGGCGTTCGGGACGGCACTCGCCGGGAGCCTGATCCCCTGGATCGACAAGGACCTCGGCAACGGCCAGAGCCGCGAGGAGTGGAAGGCGTCCGCCGAGGCCAACAAGATTCTCGGCCGCGAGGCGCGACCGATCCCGCTCGACGGAATCTGCGTGCGCATCGGCGCCATGCGCTGCCACAGCCAGGCGCTGACCCTGAAGCTCAAGCGCGACCTGCCGCTCAGGGAAATCGAGACGATCGTCGCGAGCGGCAACGATTGGGTGCGGCTCGTTCCCAACGAGCGCGAGGCCTCGATCCGCGAGCTGTCCCCGGCGGCGGTGAGCGGCACGCTCGGCATCCCGGTCGGCCGGCTCCGGAAGATGCCGATGGGCGGGGAGTACCTGTCGGCCTTCACCGTCGGCGACCAGCTCCTCTGGGGTGCGGCCGAGCCGCTGCGCCGGATGCTTCGTATCCTCGCGGCGCGGCGCTAGCGCGGTGCCCGTGTCGGCGCTCAAGGCGCGCCTGCCACGCACCGTCGTCGTGCTCGGCTGCGTGTCGTTCCTGAACGATGCCGCGAGCGAGATGATCACACCGCTCCTGCCGATCTTCCTGACCGCGACGCTCGGCGCAGGGCCCGCCATCGTCGGGCTGGTCGAGGGAGTCGCCGAGGCGACCGCGAGCGTGCTCAAGTTCTATTCCGGGCGGCTCGCCGACCAGGGGGTGAGCGCCAAGCGCCTCGTGCTCGGCGGCTACGGCATCGCGAACGCCGCGCGCCCGGCCATCGGCCTCGCGCTCGGCTGGCCGTTCGTGCTGCTGCTCCGGTTCCTCGACCGCGTCGGCAAGGGGATCCGCACGGCGCCGCGCGAGGCGCTGATCGCGGGCGCCACGGCACCGGACATCCGCGGGCGGGCGTTCGGGTTCCACTCGGCGATGGACAACGCGGGCGCCGCGGTCGGCCCGCTGATCGCCTTCGTGCTGCTTGGCGCCGGCATCGCGCTCGGTCGCGTGTTCCTCTGGTCGGTCGTGCCCGGCATCCTCGTGATCCTCTTGCTCGTCTTCGGCGTCCCGAAGGACGCGCCGCTCGCCGCGCACGCGGCGCTCCCCCGGCTGCGGTTCGCCGCGCTCGATGCGCGCCTGAAGGCGCTCATCGTCGCGGCCGGTCTTCTCGCGCTCGCGACGGTGCCGGAGGTCTTCGTCGTGCTCTGGGCGCGGGCGGCGGGGCTGCCACTCGCGTGGGTGCCGCTCGTCTGGGCGGCGGCCAACCTCGCGAAGACGCTCATTTCGTATCCCGCGGGCGCTCTCAGCGACCGCGTCGGGCGGCTGCCGCTCCTGGTCGGCGGGTGGGGCCTCAGGGTCCTCTCGCTCGCCTCGCTCGCGCTCGTCGATGCGAAGGGCCCCGTCCTCTGGGCGCTCTTCATCGGCTACTCATCGACGCTCGCACTCACCGAGCCCGCCGAGCGCGCGCTGGTCGGTGACGTCGCGCCGGCCGACCAGCGCGGTTCGGCCTACGGGCTCTACAACCTCGCGAGCGGGCTCCTGGTGCTGCCGGGTGCCGTGCTCTTTGGCCTCATCTGGGAACGCCTCGGTTCATCGACGGCCTTCGCTGCAGCCGCGGTCGTGACCGCGATCGCCGCGATCGGCATGGCCGTCGTTGCCGGGGGCGGTCGGCCGGCAAGTGCACGCTAGAGTAGTCTCGCGCCCGAGGCGACTGAACGAGTGGCAAGGAGTGCTGCGCCGATGAGTCCCCCAGCAATCCATTCGAGCCGGTTGATTGCGGTCGCAGCGCTCGTCGCGGCGTTCACGATCATGGCCCCCGTGCGCTCCGAGGAACCTCAACCGGCGACTGCGGAACGATAGGAGGCGAGCGCACCCGGTGAACCCGCGCCACCGGCCGTGGCCAAGGCCTGCAAGGACGCACTCGTGGCGCCGGGCTCGCCGGGGTTCGACCGATGCACACGCGATCTCCTCGAGCGGCTGAAGCCCGGAAAACCGCCACCCCTCCCACCGGGCGTCGAGCGCGTGCACTTTCTCCCGGGCTTCAACCTCCCGAAGCTCTGCGAAATCTACTATTCGAAGGAGTTCCACGGAGCGCTGATCCCGGGCGACGTCGCGGGCATGGCGTACGAAGGCGAGCGGGTCCCGGGCGACATCACGCTCATCCTCTATGTCGCCGAGGACGGCCGCGTGCGCAACGTCCTGATCGCGGAGAGCTCCGGAACGCCCCGACTCGATGGCGTCACCGCTGCCTGCCTCCTCGATCGCAGCGTGCGGTTCAAGCCAGAGTCAGAGCGGGGCGTGCCGGTCGGCTCGTGGATGCGGCTGAAGTGGCACTGGCGGGTGAACTAGGGAGCGGGTGCCTGGCGCGCGCGGTGCCGGCGCTCGAGTTCCTGGGCGACGCTGGCCAGCGAGTGACCGCGACTCTTGAGTAGCACCAGCAGGTGGTAGAGCAGGTCGGCGCTCTCGGCGATGACCTTGGTCTCATCGCCGCCGACCGCGGCCAGCGCCACTTCGAGTCCTTCCTCGCCGACCTTCTGCGCAACGCGCGCGGGTCCCTCGGCGACGAGCCGCTGCGTGTAGCCCGCCTCCCCGGGAGCGGAAAGGCGCGTGGCAATCACGCCCTCGAGTTCACTCAGGAAATGCAGCTCATCGCCCGCGGCACCGGGCGCGCTGTCGGTCGCAAAGCAGGTCAGC
>CAYNCY010000517.1:0-3004 GCA_964395195.1 uncultured Steroidobacteraceae bacterium | reverse complement strand
CGAGAAGGTCATCTGGATCCCCGGCGAGCGGCACGACTCGATTACCGACGGGCACGTCGACGGTCTCATGACCTTCACCCGGCCGGGCGGTGCGCTGTTCGAGGTGAGCGATGATCCGGCGCACCCGCGCTACGCGCTCCTTCGGGAGCAGCGCCGGGCGCTCGAGCGTGCGACCGACGCGAAGGGCCGGCGGCTCGAGGTCGGCGTGCTGTCCCGGCCCCGCAATATCGCGCCCACGTCGGCGGACTTCTGCGGCATCTACGTCAACTGCCTGATCCTGAACGGGGCCGTGCTGATCCCTGAGTTCGGGGATCGGGTCGCGGATGACTGTGCCCGCGATGTGTTCCGGCGGGTCTTTCCCGGCCGCACGGTCGTACCGCTGCGCATCGATCCGATCGCCGAGGGCGGCGGCGGCATACACTGCGTGAGCCAGCAGGAGCCGCTGGCCACCACTTGATCGTTCATTCGTAGGGGTCCTCGCCGATGCGCAACGTCACCTTCGCTGCCACCCAGTTCGAGTGCACCTGGGACGCGGCCAAAAATATTGCGAGCGCCGAGCGCGTCGTCCGGGCCGCAGCGGCGCAGGGCGCCAACGTCATCCTGCTGCAGGAGCTCTTCGAGACGCCCTACTTCTGCGCCATCCAGAAGCGCGACTACTACGCGCTCGCCGCTCCCCTCGCCGGGCACCCGACCATCGGGCATTTCCAGGCGCTCGCGCGCGAGCTCGGCGTCGTCGTCCCCGTCCCGCTCTACGAGCGCGCCGGGGAAGCGCTCTTCAACTCGGTCGTCGTCGTCGATGCGGACGGCAGGATCGCCGGGCACTACCGCAAGAGCCACATCCCGCAGTCACCGGGCTACGAGGAGAAGTACTACTTCTCGCCCGGTGACACGGGCTTCAAGGCGATGCCGACCGCCTTTGGGGTCCTCGGCATCGCGATCTGCTGGGACCAGTGGTTTCCCGAAGTCGCCCGCGCGCTCGTGCTCGGGGGTGCCGAGTTCCTGCTCTACCCGACTGCGATCGGCAGCGAACCCGGGGATCCCAGTTACGACTCGATGGAGCACTGGCGCACGGTGATGCGCGGGCACGCCGCCGCGAACATGGTGCCGGTGATCGCCTCGAACCGGATCGGGCGCGAGACGACGGGCGCCGTCACGATGCAGTTCTACGGCTCCTCGTTCGTCGCAGGCCCGACCGGCCAGCTCGTGGCGGAGGCCAACCGCACGAGCGAGAGCGTGATCACCGCGGGCTTTGACCTCGACAAGTGCCGCGAGGAGCGCACGAGCTGGGGATGCTTCCGCGACCGGCGGCCGGAGCTCTACGAAGCGCTTCTCTCCTACGACGGGGAGTCGCGTCGCGGTCGGCGCGTGGGCGCGCCGGCCTGACGACGGTGGCCGGTCCGCGTTTCCTCGCGCTCGCCGGCCTCACCGGCCTCCTGGCGCTCGCGCCGGCCGCCCCGGCGGCGGAGCCCTCGAAGGTCGTCAACATCTACTCGTGGGTCGAGTATTTCCCCGAGCCGCTGATCCGGCGCTTCGAGGCAGAGACCGGCATCACCGTCAACTACTCGGTGATGGACTCGAACGACGTGATGGAGGCAACGCTCTCCGCCGGGCACTCGGGCTTCGACCTCGTGACGGTCAATGCCGTCCCCCACCTCGCCCGCGAGATCCCCCAGCACCTCTGGCAAAAGCTCGACAAGTCGAGGATCTCGACCGCGAAAAACGCGGACCCCACGGTGCTGCACGTGCTCGAGAGCGTCGATCCCGGGAATCTCTACGCGATTCCCTGGATGTGGGGAACGACCGGAGTCATGTACAACCCGGACAAGGTGCGCGCCGCGCTCCCCGAAGGCCGCGGCCGCGCGATCGACCTCGTGTTCGATCCTTCGCACGCGGCGCGGCTCAAGGACTGCGGCATCACGATCCTCGATGCGTGGGTCGACATCCTGCCGATGCTGTCGGACTGGGTCGGCCAGAGCCGCCTCTCGACGGAGCCTGCCTCGATGAAGGTCCTCGCCGATGCGTACGGGCGGATCCGGCCGTCGCTCAGGCGCGTGACGACCTCCGGCTACTACCAGCAGCTCGCCGAGGGAGAGACGTGCGTCGCGATCGGTTACTCGGGCGATGCGATGATCGCCAGACGCATGATCGGCGAGGCGAAGAGCACCGTTCGCATCGACTATGCGTACCCGGAGGGCGCGGTGTTCATCTTCGTCGACAGCTTCGCGATCCCGGCCGATGCGCCGCACGCCGACGCCGCGCACCGCTTCATCGACTTCGCAATGCGCCCGGAGAACGCGGCCTCGGTCGCGCGCTTCATCGGCTTCGCGACCGGGAACTCGGCGGCCTATGCGCTCCTCGATGAATCGATCCGCCACAACGAGGCGATCTACCCGCCGGCCGAGGTGCGCTCCCGCATGCGGCTCGGGCGCGTCTACACGCCCGCCGAGGAGCGCGTGTTCGCGCGGGCGTGGCTGCGAATGAAGACCGGACACTGAAGGGGATCGTCGACGTGGCCACCCAGACTTCCACTGCCTCGCCCGCGTCCGCCGGACAGGTCCAGCCGGCGGCCGTCGAGATCGCCTCCGTCAGCCGCTCGTTTGGCGAGGTTCGTGTCCTCGACGACGTCTCGTTGAGCGTCAGGCGCGGTGAATTCCTCGCGCTCCTCGGGGGCTCGGGGTGCGGCAAGACCACGCTCCTGCGGATCATCGCCGGGCTCGATTTTCCCGATGTCGGGGTCGTCCGGATCGGCGGCCAGGACGTCACGGCAACGGAGCCGTACGCGCGACCGGTCAACATGATGTTCCAGAGCTACGCGCTCTTTCCGCACCTCACGGTCGCGCGGAACATCGAGTACGGACTGAAGGCGCAGGGTGTTGAGGCCGGGGAGCGCCGCGCGCGCATCGACTGGGCGCTCAATCTCGTGCGCCTGCAGGGCCTCGCCGATCGCAAGCCCGAACAGCTCTCGGGCGGCCAGCGCCAGCGCGTCGCGCTCGCGCGCTGCCTC
>CAYNCY010000516.1:0-3013 GCA_964395195.1 uncultured Steroidobacteraceae bacterium | reverse complement strand
TCGCTCTCGTACACCGCGCCCTTCAGGTCAAAGCGCGCGCCGAGTGCCTCGCGCACCGCACGGCGCTCGACCTCGCGCGCGACGTTGAGGGCAGTCGCGCGCCCGAGCGCAAGCAGGTTCCTCACGGTGGTCACGAGGCGCGCGTCGTCCCAGGGCTTCGGCAGGTAGTCGGCGGCACCCGATTTCACGAGGTCAACCGCCGTCTCGAGGTGGGTCCACGCCGTCAGGAGGATCACCGGCACGTGCGGGTGGCGCGCGCGGATGGCGTGGAAGAGCTCGACCCCCTCCGTGCCCGAGGTCGTGTCCTCGCGAAAGTTCATGTCCTGGATCACGAGGTCGATGCCGCCGGCCGCGAGCCGGGCGAGCCCGGCGTCGGGATCGGCCGCGAGCGCGACGCTGAAGCCGGAGAGCGGTAACAGGATCTCGAGCGCGGTGCGAACCCCCGCGTTGTCGTCGATCACGAGCACCGTCTGCGCGTTCATCCCTGGCTCCAGATACGCCCGACAGGGAGTCTACCGTTCGCGCGGCGCCCCGGTTCCACCTCAGACCGTGCGGGTCGCGATCGCAGGATCGATCGCCGCGGCGCGGTACGCCGGCCACAGCACCGCGAGCTGCCCGAGCAGCAGGATGCCGATGGCGGTCGCGAGCACGTAGAGGAGCGGCAGCGGTGGCTGCTGGAAGGCGCGGCTGAGCCAGCCGCTCGCGCCGTAGGCGAGGAGGCCACCCACGATGCTGCCGCCGAACGCGAGCAGCCCGTTCTCGACCAGGAAGTACCGGATGATGTCGCGCCGCCGCGCACCGAGCGCCCGCCGCGTGCCGATCTGCTTCCTGCGCGCATTCACGTGGAAGGTCGCGAGCCCCACGACGCCGAGCGCGGTCACCACCGTCATCAGGAACACCAACGTCGAGAGGAACACGACCAGGCGGAAGTCCGAGCGGTAGATGCGCTTGATGAAGAAGTCGTGCGGCCGCACCCAGGTGATCAGCCGGCCATGGCCGATCGCGCCGAGGCGCCGCTCGATCTCCGGGACCAGCCGGTCGCGCTCGCCCGGCCGCACGCGCACCGCGTAGCGATTGAGCGTGGTCGCGAGTGGGCGCGAGGCCGTGAACACGAGCTCGGTCGACTTCGGCTTCGTGTTGTTGATCCACGAGCCCAGCATGTTGCTGACGACGCCGATCACCTCGGCCGAGGCCCCCCGGTTGTCGTAGATCCTCTGGCCGACGGCGGGGCTCTCGCCGTAGAGTTGCTTTGCCATGTCCTCGGTGATGATCATCTGCGGCGGGATCGTGTCGTTCACCGGGTTCAGCACGTATTCCGCAGGACGGAAATTCCGCCCGGCGACGAGCCTGAGCCCGAGCGTCGCGATGAACTGGTCATCGACCTCGAAGATGTTGCCCGCCGCCGGATTCAGTTCCTCGCCGGGCTTCGTCTGGTAGGTGTTCGCGCTGCCGCCGTCCGAGAGCGGGATGTTGCTGATCGGCGTTACCGCGACGACGCCGGGAAGCGCGCGCAGCAGGTTCAGGTCGGCGATCTGCGTCGCGACCGGATCGAAGTCGGCGGCGAAGCCGGCGCTTTGCGCGAACACGAGGTTCGCCGAGTCGACGCCGGTCGGGTGGTTAATCTTCTCGAGCCGCCGCTCGATGATGTAGAACGCATTCGCGATCACGGCGAGCGTGATCGCGACCTGGAGTGCCACGAGTACGGCGCCCGTGCGGTTGCGAAGGAGCGCGGAGAGGATCGGTCGGATGTCCATGGGTGTCGCCCGCGCCTATTGCGTCTTGAGGTAGCCGGCCGGCTGCACACGGCAGACGCGCCAGGCGGGATAGAGGCCGGCGAGCACGCCCGCCAGGACCGCGAGCCCGAGCGCCGCGACCGCCATCGTGAGGTCGAGGTGCGTGAGGCGCTCGAAGCCGGAGTAGAGCTGCTGCATGGCCTTGAGCCCCAGCCAGCCGAGCAGGAGGCCGCCGATGCCCGCGACCCCGCCGATGAGCCCCACCTCGACCAGGTGCTGGCGAAAGAGCGCGCCACGGCTCGCGCCGAGCGCGCGCCTGAGCGCACTCGCGCCCGCGGAGCCGAGGAAGCGCGACAGGAGGAGCCCGACGACGTTGAGGATGCACACGCTCAGGAACGCGAACGACACCCACAGGAGCAGGCGGTTGTCGTGGCCGACGACTTCGTGCCGGTCGAGCCACTGGCTCGGCGAGTCGAGGCCGTTGTTCATCTTGCGCGGCAGCCGCCCGAGCTGCTTCTGGCCCGCGACGTAGCCGTCGATGAAGTTCCGCAGGCGTGCCTCCTTCTCGGGGGTGTCGACCTCGACCCAGAGCTGGTGCCAAACGCACTCGGAGCCGTAGAGGTCCGCGGTGCCGTTCAGCACCTCGGGCTTCCAGCAGTTGGTGTTGCCGCTCGGCGAGAGCGCGAACATCTGGCCGAGCTTGAAGGGCACGAACACGTCCTCGGCATCGTCGTAGCTGCCGTTGTTCAGGTCGTAGACCTTCGGGGTCGGGGCCCACTCGGCGAGCACGCCGATCACGCGGTAGTCGCGGCTGTCGAGGCGGATGGTCTTGCCGACGCTGTTGATGCCACCGAAGGCCTTGTCGTTGGTCGCCTTCGAGAGCACGACGACCGGCTCCCCGGTCTCGTCCGCATGGCGGTCCCAGCCGCCGCCGAAGGCGAAGGGCACCTCGAACATCGGGAAGAAGTCGCGCGTCGCGAGGCGTCCCTCGACGATGAACGGATGCGCGCCGGGCGCGGGCTCGAGCGTGAAGCCGGTCTTGCGCATCACCACGGCGCGGTCGGCAATGCCGGAGTCCGCGATCGCCATGGCGTCGCGGTACGTGAGCTGCGGTGGCGCGAGCGTCGGGTGCTCGTCGTCCGCCGGGTGGTTCGGGTCCCAGCTGTCGATGGTCACGGCGCGCAGCACGTCGTTCTTGCCCGCGAGCGGGTTCGAGGACATCAAGTGATAGACCGTCAGCGTCGTCGTCGTCGCGCCGATGCCGACCGCGATCGCGCCGA
>CAYNCY010000515.1:0-3015 GCA_964395195.1 uncultured Steroidobacteraceae bacterium | reverse complement strand
GCCCCGACGTCGACGCGGAGCTGATCCTCCTGTCGGCGCGCCTCTGGCGCGAGCTTGGCATCAGCCGCGTGCGCCTCGAGCTCAACTCGCTCGGGACGCCTGAGTCGCGCGCCACCTACCGCGAGGCACTCAAGTCCTACTTCGGCGCCGCCATCGACCGCCTCGATGCCGACAGCCGGCGCCGTCTCGAGGGCAATCCGCTTCGAATCCTCGACAGCAAGAACCCGGCGCTCGCCTCGCTCATCGCCGCGGCGCCGGTGCTCAGCTACTTCCTCGACGAGGGTTCGCGCGAGCACTTCGAGGGGCTGAAGGCCCGCCTCAACGCGGCCGGGGTCGCGTTCGTCCTGAACCCGCGCCTGGTGCGCGGGCTCGACTACTACAGCCGGACGGTGTTCGAATGGACCACCGACGCGCTCGGCTCGCAGAACGCGATCTGCTCGGGCGGTCGGTACGACGGCCTCGTCAGCCAGCTCGGGGGTAGCCCGACGCCGGCCATTGGCTGGGCGCTCGGCATCGAGCGAATCATTCTATTGATGCAGGAACTCGGGGTCCGCGCCGCTGCCGAAACACCCCACGTGTACGCGGTCCTCTCGGGCGCAGAGGCGGTGGCTGCAGGCCTCGCACTCGCGGAGCGCCTCAGAGACCAGCTGCCCTGGCTCAGGCTCGAGACCGGCCTCGGCGGCGGCAGTTTCAAGGCGCAGTTCAAGCGCGCCGACAAGTCAGGCGCCCGGGTGGCGCTTGTGCTCGGCGAGGACGAGGTGGCCCGGGGGGTCGCCCAGGTCAAGTCGCTGCGCGGGGATGGCGGTCAGGAACAATGTCCGCTCGAGGGTCTGGCAGCGCGCCTCGCGCAGCTGCTCGACGACACTCGGGCGGTGGACGGGGCGGTTCACAGTCGGCAAGATCGCGGGCCCTGAGCGGGTCCCATCGGGCGGGAGAGGTTTGTGGAAGATTACCTGTCGGAACGCGAGCAGATCGAGAGCCTGCGCAGCTCCTTCAAGGAGCATGCGCCGTGGGCGATCGCGGGTCTGCTGATCGCGCTGGTCGGCTTCGTCGGCTACCAGCAGTACACGGGCTGGCGCACGCGCCAGTCAGTGACCGCTGCCCAGAAGTACAACGCCGCGCTCGAGGCGCTCTCGCGCGCCGACAAGGCAGGCGCCGTCAAGATCGCGACGGAGCTCAAGACCGACTTCGGCCGTACGCCGTACGGTGATCTCGCCGCGCTCGCGGTGACGCGCTTCGAGGTCGAGACCAACGATCTGACCGATGCCGCGAAGCGCCTCGAGGAGCTCATGAACTCGGCATCCGACCCCGAGCTCAAGACCATCGCACGCCTGCGGCTCGCGCGCGTCCAGCGCGCGGCGGGCAAGCCCGACGTCGCGCTCGCGACGCTTGCCGGTGCCGCTCCCGGCACGGCGACGCCCGCGTTCGCCGACGTGCGCGGCGACATCCTCGCCGACAAGGGTGACAAGAAGGGTGCGCTCGATGCCTGGCACGAGGCCCTCGAGGCCAAGATGCCGGGCATGATCAACAAGGATCTGATCGACCTCAAGATCGCCGCGCTCGGCTCGCCGGCAGCCATGGAAGCATCCGCGCCCGCGCCCGCGACCCCCGCCGCGACCGTGACGGCGGCGCCGAAGGCGCAGCCGTGATGCGCATGAACGCCCTGCGTATTCCCCTCGCCCTGCTCGCGCTCCTCGGCGTCCTCTCCGCCTGCGACAAGGACAAGGACGTGTCGCCGCCTGTCACGCTGGTCGCCTTCGATGCGCACCTGAGCGTCCAGCGGCTCTGGGAAGCCAAGCTCGGCGGCAAGGACAAGGCGTTGCGGCTCGCGCTTGCGCCGGCCGTCGATGCGGGACGTGTGTTCGCGGCCGCGCCGGATGGCGAGGTCGCGGCATTCGAACCCAAGTCCGGACGCAGCGTCTGGCGCACGAAGACGAAGCTCGCGCTGTCGGCGGGGCCGGGCGCGGGCGCCGGGCTCGTCGTCGCGGGCTCGAGCGACGGGCAGCTCATTGCGCTCGAGGCCTCGAGCGGCGCGATCCGCTGGAAGGTCCGCTCGAGCGGCGAGGTCCTGTCGGCGCCGGTCGTTGCCGCGCAGGCCGTCGTCGTGCGCACGGTCGATGGCCGCATCCATGCGCTCGCGCTCGACACGGGCAAGGAGATCTGGAGCGACGAGCAGCAGATCCCGCGCCTGACGCTGCGCGGTACCTCCTCGCCCGTCGTCGCCGGCGACACCGTCGTCACGGGCTTCGACAACGGCAAGGTCGCCGCCTACGGCATCACCAACGGCGACGTCCTGTGGGATACGGGCGTGAGCCCCCCGCGCGGCAAGACCGAGCTCGAGCGCATGGTCGACATCGACGGGCGGATCGAAGTGTCGGGCCACGACGTGTTCGTCGCGGGCTTCCAGGGACGCGTGGCCATGCTGGCGCTCGACTCGGGGCAGATCTGGTGGTCGCGCGAGCTCTCGAGCTACCGCGGCCTCGCGCTCGATGGCGAGACCCTGTACCTCACGACCGCGGAAGGCAGCGTCCAGGCGATGCGCCGCCGCGACGGAACCCCGGTGTGGCAGCAGGACCGGCTGCTGCGCCGTGGGCTTACGACCCCGACCATCGACGGCGATGCACTCGTGGTCGCCGACTTCGAGGGCTTCGTGCACTGGCTCGACCGGGGGAGTGGCGCACTGATCGGCCGGATCCGCACCGCGAAGGGGCGGGTGACCAACGCGCCGGTCGTGGCGGATGGCATCGTGTACGTGCAGACCGACGCCGGCAGGCTGTTCGCGTTGCGCGCCCGCGCGAAGTAATGCGGCCCCGGGCGCGACCATGCTGCCGGTCATTGCGCTCGTCGGGCGTCCCAACGTCGGTAAGTCGACGCTCTTCAACGTGCTCACCGGCACGCGCGATGCGCTCGTTGCCGACCTCCCCGGGCTGACCCGCGACCGCCAGTACGGCTTCGGCCGTCGCGGCGGCCGCTACATCGTCGTCGACACCGGAGGACTCGTCGAGTCTCCGGCCG
>CAYNCY010000514.1:0-3026 GCA_964395195.1 uncultured Steroidobacteraceae bacterium | reverse complement strand
TAACGAATGAGGTTGAGCGGCCGCGTGAGGCGCCACATACAAGGCACTTTATCGTTCACGGCCCGCTCCAACCGCTAGTTAGATGTCCAGTTAGCGAAGCCGCGAGTACGGTGACGAGCGGCTTCCTTGCTCGGTGGGCGGTGCTGCGGTTCGACCCGCCAAGCGCCCGCCTCTTGCTCAACAACAATGATGCGCCGCTTTCGCCACGACGTCACGTCGCCGCCGCTGCGTGGTAAGCGTCTCGTCACGGCCGTCTTGACGAGCTGATCAGGCTGCGAGGGGGACGGGCGTGAGCTCGGCGACGTTCCACGGCAGCAGCTCGTGGATGCGGTTAATCGGATGATCGGCGATGCGCTCGAGGACGTGACGGAGGTAAGCCTCCGGGTCGATGCTGTTGAGCTTCGCGGTACCAATCAGCGAGTAGATCGCCTCGGCTCGCTCGCCACCGGTATCGGCGCCGAGAAACAGGAAGTTCTTGCGGCCGAGGGCAATCGCACGCAGCGCACGCTCCGCGGCGTTGTTGTCCATCTCGAGACGGCCGTCGTCACGGTAGCGCGTCAGCGCCGTCCAGCGGGTCAGTGCATACCGGATCGCGATCGCGAGCGGTGACTTGCGCGACAGCTTCGAGACGGTGCTCACAAACCAGCGATGCAGATCCTCGAGCAGCGGCCCCGCCCGCGCATGGCGAATCGCCCGGCGTTCATCGGCCGGTCGGCCCTTGATGTCGGCTTCGATGGCGAACAAGGCCTGGATCCTGGCAAGCGCCTCGCGGGCGGTCGGCGAGTCGCCGGCGACGTCGAGGTCGTAGAACGGGCGACGGACGTGGGCCCAGCAGCCGACTTCCTGCACGCGGCCCGTCTCGTAGAGTCGGTTGAATCCGGCATAGCCATCGGCCTGCAGGATCCCGCTGAACTGATGGAGGTGCGCGAGCGGCCGTTCGCCCTTGCGGTCGGGCGAGTACCGGAACCACACGGCCGGCGGGCACTTGTCACCCCACGATCGATCATCCCGAACGTAGGTCCACAGTCGTCCAGTCTTGGTCTTGCCGTTGCCCGGCGAGAGCACCGAGATCGGTGTGTCGTCCGCGTGAATCTTGGCGGCGCTGCGGACGTGCTTGCCGATCGCCTCGGCGAGCGGCGCGAGCAGGGCTGCCGAGCGACCCACCATCCCAGCGAGCGTCGAGCGATCGAGGTCGATCCCGTCGCGCGCGTAGATCTGGCTCTGGCGGTAAAGCGGCAGGTGGTCGCAGAACTTGGCGACCAGGATGTGCGCGAGAAGACCGGGACCGGCGATACCGCGCTCGATCGGGCGGCTCGGCGCCGGGGCCTGAACGATGTGAGCGCAGCGCGCGCATGACAGCTTCGGTCGCACGTGCCGGATCACCTTGAAGTGCTCGCGGACGTACTCGAGGACCTCCGAGACATCCTCGCCCAGTGATCGGAGCGGTCCTCCGCACGCAGGACAACCGCAGTCGGTCGGATCGGCGGGGTGAACGATCGCCTCGCGGGGCAGGGTTGGCGGCAGGGGCTTGCGGACTGGCTTGGCGGTCACCCGCCCAGGCGTCGGCGAGGGCGGCACATCCTGCGCCTCGCTCGCTTCGAGCTCCTCGATCGAGAGCTCGAGCTGGTTGATGCGCTCGTCGAGCTGCTCGGAGGAGCGACCAAACTGCATCCGCCGGAACTTGGCCAGCAGGAGCTTGAGCTGCTCAATCTCGAGATCCCGGTTACGAACAGCGGCGCGTTCGGCGAGGACGAGCCGCTTGAGGCTCTCCACGTCATCGGGCAACTCGGTGTGCGTCTGCACGCGGATATTATACCCGCGTCATGGCGTTCACACACGCGAAAGCGCTACAAAACAAGCCTCTTTACACGACGAGCTCCGGTCGCTGTGTCCGCTCGACCCGTCTCCAATCAATCCCTTCGATCAACATCGCCAGCTGCGCGGGTGACAGTGACACAACCCCACTCGTGGCCCGCGGCCACACGAACTTGCCACGTTCGAGTCGCTTGGCGAACAGGCACAACCCGTCGCCGTCGTACCAGAGAATCTTGATCCGATCGCCGCGGCGGCCTCTGAACACGAAGAGATGCCCGGTATACGGGTCTTCGGCCAGGGCGACCTTCACGATCGCGGCCAGGCCGTCAAAGCCCTTGCGCATGTCGGTGATCCCGGCCGCCAGCCAGACGCGCGCGCCCGGCGGCAGTCCGATCATCGACGCAGCAGGCGAAGAACCCGATCGATCTGCTCGGTTGGCACGGCCCCGTGCACCCGAACGCAGATGCCATCCGACAGGACGATCTCGACGTGCTCGCGCGGGGAAACGGTTGCAGCGGGCTCCGGCTCGGTCGTTGGCTCGGGCACGACCGTCACCGCCAGAAGCTTCGGCGGCGCGCTCCGAGTCCTGGCCTGCAGCAGACCCTGCTCCTCGAGTCGCATCCACGCGAAGATCAGGTTGGCGTTCACCCCGTACTTGCGGGCGATCGCCGCGACCGACCCGCCTGACGCTCGTGCGTCCGCCAGGATCGCCTGCTTCTCCTCGAGGCTCCGGAAGTTCCTCGGAACCACGCGCCGGCCCAACGTGTCCGCCCGCGATGCAACAGTGGACGTGTCCATCTAATCCTTAAGCGGACACGTACACTGTTGTCCGCTACGTCACTCGCATCATCCACACGTCACTAGCGGTTGAACATGCGGCCTTGGCCACACGCTTACTCATGAGCGCTCCGGCACGCTAGTCTAGAGAGAGCCCGCGCACGCGGTGCTCGTGATTCCCGGCATTTTCGAGCACGTCGCACAGCGCATTAAGCTCCTCGAGCAGACTCTGGCTGCGGATCTTCTTGGCCGAGCGCACGCTGTCGGCCGCCCACGTCGACATCAAGTAAGGATCCACGTTCGCCACGTGCATGCCGTTCCTGATTTTGCTCGAGCGTAGCTGGTCGGCCTCTTCGTCGAACGGCAGTCCATACTTGAGCAACAGCGCGAGCTCGCGCGGGGTCAGCTCCAGCCTGCACGTCTGGTCGGTCATG
>CAYNCY010000513.1:0-3039 GCA_964395195.1 uncultured Steroidobacteraceae bacterium | reverse complement strand
CAGGCGCTCATGCGGATCGATCCCAACCATCGGTGCATCTAGATCGGGAGCATCATTTACGGGCCAGAATTGCAGCGCACACCGGGCGGCACGGAGGCGCAGTTCCTGCCGATGCGGTACGCGTTCGACGACCTCGGCTACCGACGCTACGAGTGGAAGTGCAACGCGCTCAACGCGCCTTCGCGTCGCGCCGCCGCGCGCTACGGGTTCACGTTCGAAGGCATCTTTCGCCAGCACATGATCATTCGCGGCCGGAACCGCGACACCGCGTGGTACTCGGTGACAGACGGCGAGTGGCCGCGAGTGAAGGAGTCGTTCGTTCGCTGGCTCGACCCCGGCAATTTCGATTCGGCCGGCCGCCAGCGCGCGTCGCTGGCATCGATTCGGGAATCGCTCAAGGCTTAGGTTCGCGACTCACGGGGACCGGTGCCCCTGCGCCCGATTGAGAGCGCACCTCGATTCAGCGAAAGCGAACGGGCATTCAGCTCTTCGCGCACCCCCGTATCCGCCGCACCCCAGACTCGTTCTCGAGGCGCTACTGCCTCGCCAACCAGACAAGAGGAACGGCCATGAAGATCCAGTCAATCGGACGGGCAGTCGCCGCGACGGCTTTCGTGTTGTCCACGTCGGTCGTGGCGCCGACGCTCGCGCACGCGGAGGCCGCATCTGTCCCGGCACGGGAAATCGTGCGGTTCGCCGATCTTAACCTTGCGAGCCCCGAGGGCGACCGGGCGCTGCTCGCGCGCGTTCAGGACGCGGCGCGCAATGTCTGTGGCCCGACGGAGGTCGTCGGCAACCACCTGCTGCCGCGGGCCTGGCGTGACTGCGTCAGCAGCACGGTTCGCGATGCCGTGCTCAGAATCAACGACGCCACGCTGACGGCGTACTACACCGAGCGTCTGCACTCACGCTGGGTCTGGACCGCCGGTACGTGAGTCGTGGTGCAGGACCACCCGGCCCCGGCGAGACGGCGCGCGCAGATCGCGTCGTCTCGCCGGAGCCGGATGGTGGCCGAACGGGGAACCGAGCGCTCTAGGGGCGCTTGACCCACACGATGTCGTACTTGGCATCGAAGATCACGAACATCGTGCAGGGCGTCTTCGACCGGCAGGTGAACCAGTGGACCACCCTGCCCGGCATCGCGGCGAATCCACCGGCACCGAGAACCGCCGGCTTCATTCCGTCCATGCCGGTCATGACCTCGCCCCGCGCGACGAGGAGCTGCTCACCCGCGGTGTGAAAGTGCGGCGCCACGACGCAGCCCGGCGAGGCCGTCAAGATCAGCGTCGAGGGTCCCTTGTCGGGATCGCCGGTTTCGACGGCTCCCTTCAGGCACTTGACGTCACCATCGTCCGCCAGCTTTACGCTCGGAAACGGTGCGACGACGCCGTGCGAATCCAGAGCGGCACCTCCCGCCGCCACCGACAGGACCCCAAGCGCGAACGCAATGGCGGCCTTCCGCGCGATTCGATGTGACTCCATCACTACCCCCCGACACGATTGTTGATGCAGCTGGAGGCCGTCGGCGCGAACCGCTCCTCACTCGGGGCGGTTCGGACGCAGCGACTTCCAGGTATCGATGAACTGCACGGCTGCTTCCACGAAGGCATCCGTACGCGCCTTGCCACGCTCCGCCGTCGCCTGCGACACATCCGCGAGGCTCCATACTCCGGTCGGCGTCATCTCGCGCGTGGACGTGTGTTTGCCAGTGTCCTTCGCCTTGAGTGCCTCCGCAAGGAACAAGAGGTTGTCGGTGCGATCGCCGCTCGTGACCTTGGGGAGCATCGCCTGCAGGTGCGGAGGCAACTTCAGCGACGTCGGTTGCACGGCCTGCATGTTCACGAGGCCCGGGATCAAGTAGAGCGACTCGCTCGTCTCCTCGACACCGCCGTGGCGGTCGAATTCCTTGATGCGCGGCAGCCGGTCGTTCTCGGCGCGCACCGCGGCAGAGAGATGGGCATCGTCCCCGAACGGCTTTGACGCATCGCCAAGTTCCACCGCGACGCCGGCCGTCTCCTGGTTGATGCGATCGACGATGAAGCGGGTGGTTGCCTCGTTGCCGCCGTGCGCGTTCAGGAGCACGAAGCGGCGGAAGCCGTGGCGCAGCAGGCTCTGGACCGCCTCGAAGTACACGCGCTCGAGCGTCTCCGGCGACAGTGTGATGGTTCCCGGGAATCCCATGTGGTACGGCGAGTTACCCGGCATCAGGATCGGGACGACCAGGATGTCGGTCCGCTGCGCGACCAGGAGCGCGAGCTGGGTGCCGTTGTAGAAGTCCGTTCCGATGGGACCTTGCGGTCCGTGTTCCTCGAGTGCGCCGACGGGGATCAGCGCCATGTCCGTGCGAGTCAGCAGGTCCTCGACCTCGGGCCAGGTCATGTCGGGCAGGTAGTTCTTGATCTTGGGGTGTCCCCCGAGCGGATTGATCACCGCGGCGGGGTCGGCGGCAGCGGGCCTCACCGGCGAGGCGGCAAAGGTCGCGGTCGTGCAGAGCAGCAGGAGGGCGAGGAACCAGCGGCGTCGAGTGCCAGCGATTGCGGTCATGGGGTCTTGGCCTCGTTGGGAGGTGTTCGATGCTCGCCGGATACTAACTCCTTGCCGCTGTACCAGAGATCTCGCACGCCCGGTGCAGCAGTGCCTCGCAAGCGATATCCATAGACGAGAACACTCGTAGCGGTGATATCGATAGAGCGCTTCGATAGGCGTCATAGAAACTATCGACTTCTGTGCGACGTCCGGCTCACGTACTGTCACCACCACGGCCGGCACAGCGCTCCATCGCGCAACGCCCGCGCAACAGGAGACGAGCATGGCGACTGAGAACGAGAACACGGCGGCACAGGGCAAGTGCCCGTTTTCGGGCGGGGCGAAGAGCCGCACGAACCGTGACTGGTGGCCGAACCAGCTGAGCCTCGCGGGCCTGAACCAGCACTCCCCGCGCTCGAACCCGCTCGGCGAGTCGTTCGACTATGCCAAGGAATTCAAGAGCCTCGATCTCGACGCGCTCATCGAGGACCTGCGCGGCCTGATGACCGACTC
>CAYNCY010000512.1:0-3040 GCA_964395195.1 uncultured Steroidobacteraceae bacterium | reverse complement strand
GTGAAGGCGAGCCCTGCGCCGGTCAGCATCGATTGCAGCTGCTCGAAGTGCACGAGCGACGCGTCGGCGATGAAGTCGACGAGCTTCGGCGCGTCCTCGATCATTGCCTGCATCGCGGAGTTCTTGCTGTCGAGGATGCGCAGCGGATTCGCGTGCAGCCGGCGCTGCGCGTCGGCGTCGAGCAGGCCGGCGTGGCGCTCGAAGTACGCGATGAGCTCCTTGCGGTGCGCGAGACGCTCATCGGCATTGCCGATCGAATTGACCTGCAGGTCGATGCCGGAGAGGCCGAGCGCCTTCCACAGCCGCGACAGCATCACGATCTGCTCGGCGTCGACGTCCGGACCCTCGAAGCCGAGCGCCTCGGCGTCGATCTGGTAGAACTGCCGGTAGCGGCCCTTCTGCGGGCGCTCGCGCCGGAACATCGGCCCCATCGTGAACAGGCGATGCCGCTGGTTGTGGATGAGGCCGTTAGAGATCGCGGCGCGGCAGATGCTCGCGGTCGCCTCGGGACGCAACGTCAGGCCGTCGCCGTCGCGATCCTCGAACGAGAACATCTCCTTCTCGACGATGTCCGTGTACTCGCCGATCGCGCGCTTGAAGAGCTGCGTGCGTTCGAGGAGCGGCACCTGGATCTCCTCGTAGCCGTAGCGCGCGAACACCGCACGCGCCGCCGACTCGACGCGCCGCCACCAGTGCGCCTCGGCGGGCAGCACGTCGTTCATTCCACGGAGCGGCTCGATGATCTCGGTCACGGTTCTTAAGGTCCTCGGCCGCTATCGCAACGCGCCGTCGCCCGCGACGACGAAGCGCGCGGTGGCTCCGGCGCGAAACGCAGCAGGCACGGTGATCGGGCGCTGCTCGAGGCTCAGGCGCACGCCGTCGGCGTTGCCGAGAAAGACGCGCCAGGGTCCGGGGCCCGGCAAGGCGTGGCTCTCGCCCGCCTTCACGAGGTCGTAGAAGAGCCGCGCGCCGGTCGGCGAGTACACCTCGACCCAGCATTCGCGCAGCCCCTCGAGCGTCAGCGGCGCGCTCGGGCCCGCCACGCGCGCGGCCGGCCGGGCCGCTGGACGCGTCGGTTCCGGGGCGCGCTCGGAGTCGGCCGCCGCTCGCACGTCGGGCGCGGCGGGCGGCGGTGCCGGTGTCGCGGCGGCACTCTCGGCCGCGGGTGCCGATACCGCGGCATCCGTCGCGCTCGCCGCGCTCGCCGGCATCGCCACGGTCTCGGCGGCGGGCGCCTTGTGCAGGCCGCCGTGCCCGGACCACCACCAGAAGAAGCCACCCACCACGAGGAGCGCCGCGACGAGCATGAGCGGCAGCGTCAGCTTCGAGAAATTGCGCGGCGGCGCCTGCGTCGCCGTCACCGGGATCAGCGTCGGTACGGCGGGACCCCCGGCGAGGGCATCGTAAGCTGCGATCAGGTCATCGACCGGGAGCTCGAGATAGCTGCCGTACTTGCGGATGAAGCCGCGCGCGTACACGGGTGCGTCGAACACCTGGAAGCGCCCGGCTTCCATCGCCTCGATGAGCTTCGAATCGATGTGCAGCGCCTCCGCGACCGCCGCGAGGGCAAGCCCACGGCGCTCGCGCGCAGCCTTCAGCGCCGGGCCCACGCCGCCGCTGCCGGCCGTCGTGGCCGGCGGTGGGTCTGCGACGCCCTGGGTCATCGCGCGCCCGCGCCTTCGTGCAGCCGGCGCGCCTGGTCAGAGTCCGCGAACTCGTGCTCGAGCCGGTCGGCGTAGCGATCCTCGGCGTGGCGGTCACCGAGCTTGTGCTCGATGCGAACGCCAAGGAGCAGCGACTCCGGCGTCGCGCGCGCGCCGGCGAAGTACCGCTCGAGGAACGCCCGCGCGGCGAGCGCGTTGCCGCGCTCGAGGGAGAGGTCGGTCAGCTGCAGCAGCGCATCGGGATAGTCGCTGCGGATGCTGAGGGCCTTGCGAAAGAGCTCCTCGGCGCGCGGCAGGTTCTTGGCGTCCCGCGCGCACACACCCGCATTCGAGTAGGCGACCTCCGGGTTCGCGTAGGCGGGATTCTTGGCGGCCTGCTCGAACATCTTGAGGCCCTTGTCCCACTTGCCGCGGCGGCACTCGAACACCGCGTAGTTGTTCTGCATATCGGGATCGTTCGGCGAGTAGCGCATCGCGGCCGCGTAGTGCGCCTCGGCCTTGTCGGGCTCCTGCAGGCGCTCGTAGACGAGGCCGGCGGAGCTCTGGACCCCGGAGTCGTGCGCGTTCTGGGTCAGCGCCTTCTCGATCTTCTCGCGCGCGGCGACGACATCGTTTTGCTTGAGGTACGCGACCGCGAGCTGCGCGTTGATGCGCGCCGCCTTGACCATCGCGTCTTCGTCGCGCGCGAGGGTGTTGGCGAGGAGCGGCGGCGCGACAAGGAGGAGCGCGAGTGCAGTCAGGGTCAGGCTTTTCATGCTTCCACCGCCACGGTCAGTGTCCTCGAGCCTAGCCGCACGGTCGTGCGGTCGTGAACGCGGCCGGCGAGTTGCCCGCAGGCCGCGTCGATGTCATCGCCCCGGGTGCGGCGCACGGTCGCGGTCACGCCGTGCGCGTTCAGGTAATCGCGGAAGCGCCCGATGACCTCGAGCGGCGAGCGCCGGTACGCCGTGCCCGGAAAGGGGTTGAACGGGATCAGGTTCACCTTGGCATCGTGCCCGGCGAGGAGCCCGACGAGCTCCCGCGCGTGCTCGGGCGAATCGTTGATGCCATCGAGCATCACGTACTCGAAGGTGATGCTGCGGCCGTTCTGCGCCTCGAGGTAGTGCCAGCACGCCTCGAGGAGCTCGGCGATCGGGTGGCGCCGGTTGATCGGCACGAGCTCGTTGCGCAGCGTGTCGTTCGGCGCGTGCAGCGACACCGCGAGCGCGCAGTTGGTGTCCTCGGCGAGGCGCCGCAGCTGCGGCACGAGCCCCGAGGTCGAGAGCGTCACGCGCCGCCGCGACAGGTCGAAACCCCGGTCGTCCATGAACAGCTCGAGCGCCGGCAGCACGTTCTTGTAGTTGGCGAGCGGCTCGCCCATGCCCATCAGCACGACG
>CAYNCY010000511.1:0-3052 GCA_964395195.1 uncultured Steroidobacteraceae bacterium | reverse complement strand
CGGCCGCCTTCACCGTGCCGACCGGGCGCGCCCACTGGGAGACACTGCTCCGGGCCCGCGCCGTCGAGAACCTCTGCTACGTCGCCGCCGCCGCGCAGTCGGGTGTGCACCCGAACGGCCGCGAGACCTACGGCGACTCGCTGATCATCGACTACTGGGGGCGCGTGCTCACGCGCCTGCCGCGGGGCTCGGGTGTCGTCACCGCCGACATCGGCCGCGAGGCGATGTTGACGACGCGCCGCGGCTTCCCGTCTCTCACCCATCGTGTCTTCCAGAGCTGAGGTTCCTCGCATCCATGGTGGCCGTACTCAAGGAACCTGACGCCCTCGACATCGCCGAGCGGAGCATCCTCGCGCCCGCCGGCCTCGACGGCGCCGCGCTCGATCGCGTCCTCGGCCTCATCAAGGCCTACTCGGTCGACGAGGGCGAGCTCTACTTCCAGATCGCTCGCGACGAGTCCTGGTCCCTCGAGGACGGCATCGTCAAGGACGGCACGCACAGCATCGACCAGGGCGTCGGCGTCCGGGCGATCGCGGGCGAGCGCACGGGCTTCGCCTACTCCGACGAGATCTCCCTCGCCGCGCTCGAGGACGCCGCGCGCGCGACGCGCGCGATCGCGCGCCACGGCGCGCGCCCGGGCGCCCCGGCCGGCGTCGCGATCGCGCGGCGCGAGAAGCGCACGGGGCACGCGCTCTACCTGCCCACCGATCCGATCGTCACGGTGGCCGATGCCGACAAGGTCGCCTTCCTGATGGAGCTCGACCGCGAGACCCGGCGCCAGGACCCCAGGGTCCGCCAGGTGATGGCGAGCCTCGCCGGCATCCACGAGGTGATCCTGGTCGTCAACTCGAACGGCACCTACGCCGCGGACGTGCGTCCGCTCGTCCGGGTCAACATCAGCGTGATCATGGAAGCGGACGGGCGCCGCGAGCAGGGCTACGTCGGCATGGGCGGGCGCTACACGATCGCCGAGCTCCTCCGGGACCCGGCAGTCAAGGACTTGCCGCGCCAGGCCGTGCACGCCGCGCGCATGAACCTCGAGGCCATCCCGACGCCGGCCGGCACCATGACGGTCGTGCTCGCGGGCGGCTGGCCCGGCGTCATGCTCCACGAGGCGGTCGGCCATCCGCTCGAGGGCGACTTCAACCGCAAGGGCACCTCGGCGTTCACGGGCCGCCTCGGCGAGACCGTCGCGAGCCCGCTCTGCACGGTGGTCGACGACGGCACGCTCGCCAGGCGCCGCGGTTCGCTCAACATTGACGACGAGGGCACGCCGACCGAGTGCACGACGCTGATCGAGAACGGTGTGCTCAAGGGCTACATGCAGGACCGGCTGAACGCGCGGCTGATGGGCATGAAGCCGACCGGCAACGGCCGGCGCGAGTCCTTCGCGCACACGACGCTGCCACGCATGACGAACACCTACATGCTGCCCGGTCCCCACGACCCCGAGGAAATCATCCGCTCGGTCAAGCGCGGGCTCTACGCCGTCAACTTCGGGGGTGGCCAGGTCGACACGACGAGCGGCAAGTTCGTGTTCTCGACGAGCGAGGCCTACCTCATCGAGGAGGGGCGCGTGACGCGCCCGGTGAAGGGCGCCTCGCTGATCGGCTCGGGCCCCGAGGTGCTGCAGCGCGTGACGATGCTCGGCAATGACCTCAAGCTCGATGCGGGCGTCGGCAACTGCGGCAAGGAAGGGCAGACGATCCCGGTCGGGGTCGGCCAGCCGACGATGAAGATCGACGCGCTCACGGTCGGCGGTACGGGCTGAGGCGCCGATGTACCTGCCGCGGCGCCTCTACGAGATCCTGCCCTACGGCTACCTGGCCGTTGGCCTCGCGGCCGCGATCGCCTCCTACCTCTGGACCGGAGCTGCCTGGAGCGACTGGGCGCTCGGCCTCGGTGCGGTTGGGATCGTGGCGGGGTTCGTCCTGATCCTGCGCCGCCGTTCCTACCGGGACGACGAGGCGCGCTACGACCGTCACTCGCTCGATGAGTGACCCCCAGGCGCGGGGCGCTAGTGCGGTCCCGCTCCCGAGCCTTCCGCGCCGTTGCCGGAGCCGAGCGCTTCCTGCGATCCGGTCGCGTTGATGTCGGTCGCGTCGGGGTCGGCGCGGCGCGGCTGCTGCGGCCGCGCATCCGCGTAGCGAAGCTCGTGCTGGCCGATCACGATGACATCGCCATCGCCGAGCACGTGGCGCCGCACGCGCTTGCCCCTGAAGACGATGCCGTTCGTGCTGTTGAGATCCTCGATCACCGTGCCCTCGAGCGCAACCGTGACCTGGCAGTGGTGGCGGCTCACGTACTTGGAGTCGATCTGGATGTCGTTCTCGGACGTGCGGCCGATGATGATGCGCCCGGGGTGGAGGTCACGCTCATCGACCGTGGTGCCGTTGGTCGCGACGCTGATCCTGCCGAGCACCGCATCGCCCGTGACGTGCCGGAGCACCGGCAGCACCATTTCCTGGCGCTGCATGCGGTTGGTGCGCGCGGCGTACTCGATCCACTGCAGCTCGTCCACCGCCGCCTTGACCTCGGCGACGTCGATCGTGTCCTTGTCGAGCGCGTAGGCGCCCATGAGCGCGGTGTCGCACAGGGTGTTGATGAGGCGCGGCACGCCGCCCGTGTACCGGTAGACGAGCTGCACCGCCGCGGGACTGAAGATCTGCCGTCCCTCGGCGCCGGCGATCTCGAGCCGGTGGGCGATGTAGCCGACGGTCTCCTCGTTCGAGAGCGCGGTCAGGTGGAACCTCAGGCGCACGCGCTGCGCGAGCTGCACGAGATCCGGGGCGTTCAGCTTCTCGTTGAGCTCGGGCTGGCCGGCGAGAATGATCCTGAGCGTCTTGTCCTTGCTGGTCTCGACACCGGACAGGAGCCTGACTTCCTCGAGCACGCGGTTCGAGAGGTTCTGTGCCTCATCGACCACCAGCACGACCTTGCGGCCGGCGGCGTACTGCTCGATCAGGAAGCTGTTGACGGTCGCGATCAGCTCCGCCTTGTTCATCTTGAACGGCGAGAAGCCGAACTGGACCAGGAGTCCCTGCAGGAAGCC
>CAYNCY010000510.1:1840-3082 GCA_964395195.1 uncultured Steroidobacteraceae bacterium | reverse complement strand
ATTGGCCGGCAGCACCGAACTTCCGCTCAACGCTGACTTCGAGAGCGGGTATTCCAAGAACCCCAAGGGCGTCGCCGAGAGCGTCCGGTTAGCTATCGAAACTGGCGTCGCGGGACTCTCGATCGAGGACGCGACGGGCGACGCGAAGTCCCCCCTCTATGACCTCGACACCGCGGTTGAGCGACTTCGATCCGCCCGGAAGGCCATTGATGCCACCGGCGGTGACACGCTCCTCGTCGGCCGTGCCGAATGCTTTCTCGTCGGCAAGCCCGACCTCGAGGAGACGATTGCGCGGCTCAAAGCATATGCATCAGCGGGCGCGGACTGCCTCTACGCTCCAGGGATTCGTACCCGCGGGCAGATCGGCGCGATCGTCGACGCCGTTGCACCAAAGCCCGTGAACCTCCTGCTCGGGTGGTCCACCGACCTGACGCTGAAGGACGTAGCCAACCTCGGCGTACGGAGAGTCAGTGTTGGCGGCGCGCTCGCACGCTCCGCGTGGGCCGGATTCATGCGTACGGCGCGTCTCCTCGCCGACCCTGGAGTCTTTGACGGTTTTGCCGGCGCTGCCTCGGGTCAAGAGCTGGACGCGTTCTTCCGCGGTAACGCTCCGCCCTAAGCCAGGAATCGCTGCCGGTTCCTACGCCGATCGCCCGTTCGTCCGTAGTCGATCGCTGAGAGACCCCAGCAGTTCGTGCGCCCCCGAGCGCAGTTGGCGATGGCATTTGATGCGCACAAAATGACGAGCATCGAAAGCGGGGCAACCGGAACACGGATCTCGTGCCCGTTCCTGGCCTCTGCACGTCGCCCGGCCTGCCGGGCGCTGCTGAATCTTGGGACTCTCGGACGGCCCTCCAGACGGCCGTCGCCGGCTGCTACTGCGATCGGTGGAACAACCAGCCGCCCGAATAGAGCTCCTTTCCTTTCAGCTCAATGAGCGCCGGCGGCTGCGGAGCGCTCGGCGTCCAGTGGGAACCGTCGCGCGTCCGGGCCGAACGCAGCGTTTCGCAGACAATCGACTCGGCACTGCGCTGGCTGCACCGCCCCTCGGCCATCACCATCGTCGCGACCAGCTTTCCTCGTGCGCCGATCTGCAGCCGTTCGTTCCACGTTCCATCCGGGTGGATCGCGAGGAACGCGACCATCGCGGACGAATTGGGCGTCTCGGCCTCCGTGTGCGCCCAAGTCCCGACAAACGGACTTTGGGAGTTCGAGTCGCGCGGCGGCGGACTGGGAGACTGC
>CAYNCY010000510.1:0-1740 GCA_964395195.1 uncultured Steroidobacteraceae bacterium | reverse complement strand
CCCGACAAACGGACTTTGGGAGTTCGAGTCGCGCGGCGGCGGACTGGGAGACTGCACAGGTGCCTGCGAATTAGCGGCGCCGCCGACTGTCAGAAAGCTGATAAGAAGCATCGCCGGGTACCAACGTCGATTCACAGGTCCCCCACCCCGCGCTCCGCGCGAGTCCGCCAAGTTCATTAAGCCGAACTATAGGGGAACGCCGGCGCCGCCGTGATTGGGTGGCGCCGGGATGCACCGGCCCCGCGAGCCCGGTCGTCGGACGCCACTGCGGTGCCCCGCGCGCCGTTCTTCCCAGTTCAGAGAGATCGTGCCAAGCTCTGCTCAATTGCCGCGACGACCGACGCTCCTCGGACCAGTCGCCGTCTCGGAAGACACCAGGCCGCCTTCGCTTCCAAACATAAATCAGGGGAAAACCGTTATGCACACCCAACAGCCGGATCTTGGTCAGCGTCCGCCCCGCTCGATCAACGAAATTGGAGTTCTCGTTCCCTCCGGCGACGCGCCCGCCGCATTTCCAATGCACGCCGGCTACGGACGCTGCGGCGTGAGCGGCTGCAACTGCCCTGCCTATGGCGGACAGGGTGAACTCTGCTCGAACTGCGGTCACAACTACAGTTCGCATTGGTAGATCGCGGCGGCGCGACCGTGCCGAGCAAGCGCTCTTAAGAGTCGTTGGCGCGGCGCGGCTCGCCGGGTACGCCTTGGCTCTCTGAGGCGGGAGTGAGCGTGGACAAGCGCACGTTTTTGATCGGCGCCGGCCGCGTCTCGCTCGCGGTCTTGCT
This sequence comes from uncultured Steroidobacteraceae bacterium, assembly GCA_964395195.1. Classification (GTDB taxonomy): domain Bacteria; phylum Pseudomonadota; class Gammaproteobacteria; order Steroidobacterales; family Steroidobacteraceae; genus CAIKZZ01. The sequence continues at coordinate 958 of CAYNCY010000510.1, read as the reverse complement.
GGGCCCGGTTCTGTCGGCCCGGTACGGCACGGCGTCGGCTGCGGATCTCGCCGCCGACGAGCCGTTCTGGGCCGCGATCCGCGCAAAATTTCGCCTCACCGACCAGTACATCAACCTCGAGAACGGGTACTACTGCTTCCTGCCCGAGGAGGTGCTCGAGGAATTTGTCGGCCACGTGCGCGCCGTCAACCTCGAAGGGTCGCACTACATGCGCACCCGCAAGGACGACGACAAGCTGCGCGCGCGCACCGCCCTCGCCGGGCTCGCGGGAAGCTCGCCAGACGAGATCATCATCACGCGCAATACGACCGAGTCGCTCGACTGCGTCATCAGCGGAGTCGACTGGCGGGCGGGTGACGAAGCCGTGATGGCGAACCAGGACTACGGCGCGATGCTTGACATGTTCAAGCTGCAGGCGCGGCGTCACGGTGTCGTCAACAGGCTGGTCGACATCCCGATGGATCCCCGGACGGACGCTGAGGTCATCCAGGTGTACGCGAATGCGCTGACGCCGAAGACGCGGTTGCTGATGATTCCGCACATGGTGAACATCACGGGCCATATCCTCCCCGTACGCGCGATCTGCGACATGGCGCGCGCGCGCAACGTCGAGGTGATGGTCGACGGCGCCCACACGTTCGCGCACCTCGATTTCCGGATCCCCGACCTCGGCTGCGAGTATTTCGGAACGTCACTGCACAAATGGCTTTCCGTTCCGCTTGGCGCCGGGCTCCTTTATGTTCGCCGTGACCGCATCGCGGACCTGTGGCCGATTTACGGCGACGACACTTTTCCGACTGGCGACATCCGCAAGCTGAATCACACGGGCACGCACCCCGTACATACCGACCTCACGATCGAACGCGCCGTCGCCTTTCACGGTGCCGTGGGCGCTGCGCGCAAGGAGGCGCGCCTGCGCTACCTGCAACGCCACTGGTCGGAGCGCGTCCGCAGTGTG
>CAYNCY010000509.1:0-3093 GCA_964395195.1 uncultured Steroidobacteraceae bacterium | reverse complement strand
GAAGGTCGCCGAGGAACTGGCCGAGCTCGACGCGGCGCGCGCGACGGGCGATCGCGCGGCGATGGAGCACGAGCTCGGCGATCTCCTCCTCGCCGCGACCAGTCTCGCGCGCCACCTCGACATCGATCCCGAGACCGCGCTTCGTGCCGCGAATGCCCGCTTCGCCGACCGCTTCCGGCACGTCGAGGCGCGCGCCCGCCAGAGCGGCGCCCGCGACGTCGAGACGCTCGAGGGGTACTGGCAGGAAGCGAAGCAAAACGCGCGGCCGAAAGACTGAGCATGGCGGAGCCCCGCCCGACGCCACCGCTGACCTACCCCGCGGAGCTGCCGATCGCCGCCCGGCGCGAGGAGATCGTCGCGGCGCTTCGCGCTCACCCGGTTCTCATCGTCTGCGGCGAAACGGGCTCGGGGAAGACGACCCAGCTGCCGAAGATGCTGATCGAGGCCGGCGCGCTGCGGCAGGGGCTCCTCGGCCACACCCAGCCGCGCCGCATCGCGGCGCGCAGCGTCGCCGCGCGGCTCACCGAGGAGCTCGCCGGCGCGCCGCCCGGCTACGTGGGCTTCAAGGTGCGCTTCAGTGACGGCACCGCGCGCACCACCGCGATCAAGGTGATGACCGACGGCATCCTCCTGGCCGAGGCGCGCCACGATCCGCTCTTTCGGCGCTACGACGCGCTGATCATCGACGAGGCGCACGAGCGCAGCCTCAACATAGATTTCCTGCTCGGCATCCTGAAAGGTGTGTTGCCCCGCCGCCCGGACCTCAAGCTCATCGTGACCTCGGCGACCATCGACACCGAGCGCTTCTCGCAGTATTTCGGTGGCGCGCCGGTGATCGAGGTCTCGGGCCGCGGCTATCCCGTCGAGACGCGCTACCGGCCGCTCGATGCGGACGTGGACGATCGATTCGATCCCGGCCTCACGGCCGGCATCGTCGGCGCGCTCGAGGAGCTGACGACGGAGCCCGGCGAGGTGGGCCGCGGCGACGTGCTCGTGTTCCTGCCGGGCGAGCGCGAGATCCGCGATGCCGGCGAGGCGATCGAGCAGGCCTTTGGCGAGCGCCTCGACGTCTTGCCGCTCTTCTCGCGCCTCGCCTGGTCCGACCAGCAGCGTGTCTTCGACCGCCGCGGCCGCCGGCGCGTCGTGCTCTCGACCAACGTCGCCGAGACCTCGCTCACCGTGCCCGGCATCCGCGCGGTCATCGATTCGGGGCTCGCCCGCATCTCGAGCTACAGCGCGCGCGCGAAGATCCTGCGGCTCCCCATCGAGCCCGTCTCGCAGGCGAGCGCGCGGCAGCGCGAGGGTCGCTGCGGACGACTCGGGCCCGGCGTCTGCATTCGCCTCTACAGCCAGGAGGACTTCGATGCGCGCGCGCCCTTCACGCCGCCCGAGGTGCTGCGCACCAACCTCGCGAGCGTGATCCTGCAGATGGCGACGCTGGGCTTGGGTACGCCCGAGGAGTTCCCGTTCATCGATCCACCCGAGACGCGGCTCGTCAACGATGGCTACCGGCTGCTCGCCGAGCTCGAGGCGGTGGACGGGGACCGGGCGATCACCGAGGTCGGGCGGACGATGGCGCGGATGCCCGTCGACCCCCGGCTCGCTCGCATGCTGATCGAGGGCCGACGCCTCGGGTGCCTCAGGGAAGTGCTCGTGCTGACCGCGGGACTCTCGATCCGCGACCCGCGCGAGCGCCCGGAGGAACGCGCGCAGGCCGCCGCCGAGGCGCACGCGGCGCTCGCCGACCCGAACTCGGACTTCCTGACGTTGCTCGCGCTCTGGACGCGCTACCAGACCGAGCGCGCCGCGGGCACCCGCAGCGCGCTCCGACGCTGGTGCGCCGACTCGTTCCTGTCGGCCGCGCGCATGCGCGAGTGGGAGGACCTCTTCGCGCAGCTCCGGGACGTCGCGGGCGAGCTCGAGTGGCCAGTGAGCGAAACGCCGGCGACGCCCGAGTCCGTGCACCGCGCGCTCCTCTCCGGGCTCCTCGGCTCCATCGGCGAGAAGACCGAGCGCGGGGATTTCCTCGGACCCCGCGGGCTTCGCTTCGTGGTCGCCCCCGGCACGCCGCTCAAGGCGAAGCCGCCGCGCTGGATCATGGCGGGAAGCCTCGTCGATACGGGACGCGTCTACGCGCGCCTCGTCGCCGGCATCGAGCCCGCGTGGATCGAGGCGGCGGCGCGTCACCTCGTCAAGCGCGAGTACAACGAGCCCGAGTGGGACGCCGAGCGCGGCATCGTCACGGCGCTCGAGTCGGTGAGCCTCTATGGACTCACGCTGGTCGCGGGCCGGCGCGTCAACTTCGGGAGCGTCAATCCGGCCGCCGCGCGCGAGATCTTCGTGCGCGAGGCGCTCGTGCACGGTCACTCGCGCCTGAAGGCGCCGTTCCTGACGAGCAACGCGCGCGAGAAGGCGGCGCTGCAGGCCGAGCTGGCGGCGCTGCGGCGACACGTCGTGGTGGTCGATGAGGACGTGGAGGCCGCGTTCTACCTCGAGCGCATCCCCGCGGCCGTGCACTCGCTCGTGGCCTTCGAGCGCTGGCGCCGCGAGGCCGAGGTGGCGGCACCGAGGCTCCTCTACATGGCGATTCCTGACCTGAGGCGCCGCGACGCGCCGGTCCTCGATCGCGGCAACTACCCGTCCGCGATGCTGATCGCCGAGAACGAGCTCAAGCTCGAGTACCGCTTCGAGCCCGGGCACCCCGCGGACGGCGCGACGTTGACCGTGCCCGCGCCGCTGCTCGCACGCCTGAGCGCCGGCACGCTCGACTGGGGCATCCCGGCGTGGCGCGAGGAGAAGCTGACGACACTCATCCGGGGGCTCCCGAAGCCACTGCGGCGCGCGCTCGTGCCCGCGCCCGACGTTGCGCGGACCTGCCTCGCCGAACTCGCGGGTCGGGAAGGGGAGCCCTTCTTTCCCGCCGTCGCCGCCGTGCTCGGCCGGCTCGGTGGCCAGGCGCTCACGCCCGAGCAGCTCGCGGCGGTGCCGATGGCGGAGCACCTCAAGCTCAACGTGCGCGTGATCGATGCCAAGGGTGCGGTCGTGGCCGAGGGTCGCGACCTCGCGCCCCTGAAACGCGGCAGTCGCGCGGCG
>CAYNCY010000508.1:0-3102 GCA_964395195.1 uncultured Steroidobacteraceae bacterium | reverse complement strand
TGGCTCGCGAGCGATTTGACACTGCTCATCGACGCCGCGCTCGAGGGCCGGCTCGATCAGGTCGAGGCCGAGTGGGATCCCCGCGCGGCGGTCGGCGTCGTGCTCGCGGCGCCGGGCTACCCCGAGTCGCCCGCGCTCGGAACCCCGATCACCGGCCTCGACGCGGCCGCACGGCTGCCGGGCAAGGTCTTCCAGGCCGGCACGCGCACCGCGGGCGGCGCGACGGTCACCGCGGGCGGCCGCGTGCTCTGCGCGGTGGGTTTGGGGTTTGGCGTCGCGGCCGCGCAGGCGGCCGCCTACGCGCTCGTCGATGTGATCGACTTTCCCGGCATGCAGTGCCGGCGCGACATCGGCTACCGGGCGATCGCGCGGGAGTCGGGCGAGGCGTCGTGAGCACGCTCAGCATCCGCCGCGTGCACGCGCTCGGCGCGGCGGACCTGCACGAGCGCGTCGATCGTGCCGCCAGGAAGATCACCGCGCGCTTCGGCGCGCGCTGCACCTGGGACGGCGACGTGCTTCGGATCGAGCACTCGAGCGTGACCGGCACCGTCACGCTCGGGCCCAGGGACATCACGGTCGATGCCGAGCTCGGATTTCCGCTCGCGATGTTCCGCGGCCGGGCCGAGTCTGAGCTCGGCCGGATCCTCGACAAGGAACTCGGCGCGTGAGCGCGCTTCCCGCAATTCGCGCCGCGGTCCCCGCCGACGCCGCGCGCCTCGCCGAGTTCGGCGCGCGCTGCTTCAGCGAGACGTACGCCCCCGACAACGACCCCGCCGACATGACGGCGCACCTCGCGCGCACCTATTCGCCGGAGATCCAGGGCCGTGAGCTCGCGGATCCTCGGATGCGCTGCGTGCTCGCGGATGCCGACGGCGAGGTCGTCGGCTACGCACTCCTCGCCGAGCGCGCGGGGCCGCCCGAGGTCAAGAGCGCGAGCCCGTGGGAGCTCAAGCGCTTCTACGTCGATCACCGCTGGCACGGACGCGGCCTCGCCGGTGCGCTGATGCGGGAGGCGGTCGCGATCGCGCGCCGGGCGCGCGCGACGGCGGTGTGGCTGACGGCGTGGGAAGAGAACGGACGCGCCTGCGCGTTCTACTCGAAGATGGGCTTCGCCGACGTCGGCACCGCGACGTTCATGCTCGGCTCGGCGCCCCAGGTCGACCGGCTCTTCGTGCTCGAGCTCGCCTAGGCCCAACGCCTACGCGTAGAGCTCGCCGAGAAACTCCTCCGCGAGACCGAGGTACCGGTCGATGTCCCCCGCCACGTGCACGAGCGAGGCCTGGGGTCCCGCTGACTGCACCGCATCCCAGACGCCTCGGTTCGCCATGAAGAGGCGTCGCGCGTTGATCCAGTCGGCATCCAGGGAGAGCGCCGCCTCGGCGCCGGTTCGCGGCAGCGCAGGAGCCAGGCAGTAGCCCGAACGCGGTCCGAGGCGGAACGCGCGCCACGGGAGGCCGTGGCGCAAAAACCTCGCTTCGAGGCCATCCGCGAGCCGCTGACCCAGGTTCGCGACCCGGGCGTAGTCCTCGGGGCGCAGCAGCGACTCGAGCATCGCCCGCGCCGCCGCGAGGGCCAGCGCGCTCGCGTAGGTCGTGCCGCCGGTGGCGAGGCCCTTCGGGCCGCCGTCGGTCGCCAAGTGGCGGGAGCAAAGCACGCCGAGCGCCTCGCTCATGCCGTAGAGCCCGAAGCTGATCCCGCTGCCGAGCCCCTTGCCGAGCACCACGAAGTCCGTGGCGAGGTTCCAGGCGCGCGTGAGGCCGCCGTACGCGAACTGGAACGTGTGGGCCTCGTCGAGGCAGAGGAGCGTGCCGTGGCGCGCCGTGAGCGCGCGCACGCCCTCGAGGAAGCCGGGCTCGGGCAGCACGACGTTGCAGTTGGTGAGTGCGGGCTCGGTGAGCACGAGCGCCACCTCCCCGCCCGCGAGCTCGGCCTCGAGCGCGGCGAGGTCGTTGAAGGGGAGGATGCGGGTGTGCGTCGCGACCGACCGCGGCAGCCCCTCGCCTTCGGGCTCGGGGCCCCGATCGCCCAGACGCACCAGCGTCTCATCGAGATGGCCGTGGTAGTGGCCCTGGAACACCACCACGCGCTCCCGTCCCGTCGCGAGCCGCGCGAGCCTCAGGACCTCGGTGTTGGCACCCGTGGCCGACAGGGTCGCCTGCCAGTAGGGCAGGCCCACGCGGCGCGCGAGCTCCTCGGCGACCCAGACGGCATCCTCGGTCGCGAGCAGGAAGTGGGCGCCCGCCGCCACCTGCCGGCTCACCGCCTCGACAACCGCTCTGGGGCCGAAACCTGCGCACATGCTGAGGTCCGCAACGTTGAAGTCGAGGTACTCGTTGCCGTCGACGTCCCGGAACCGCGCGCCGGCACCGGAAGCGGCGTAGATCGGCGCCGTCGGATACAGGCCCGCCATCCAGGCCATCGGCACGGCGTTCGGCAGGTGCCGGGCGGCCCGCGCACGCAGTTCCGCCGAGCGCGGCGTGCGCGCGACGAACGCCGCTTCCTCGCGTGCACGGAACTTGGCCAGCCGGCCTCGGTCGACAGATGCGGACATCCGGGTCTCCTCGGTCCCCGCGGGCAGCTTAAGGCCTCGGCCGGACCTGAGGGCCGGCGAGCGTACAATTCATCCTTTCAACCCTAAGGACTCTACCCATGCGGCTTGGCGCCCGGTTGATCGTCTCCCTCCTCCTTGGCATCGCGCTCATCTCGCCCGCCCTCGCCGCCGGCGCGACGGTCGACCCCGGTCTCGCGGCCGCAATCGCCGCTCCCGAGCGCAGCGCGAACTTCGTCGCACGCGACGGCGCGCGTCACCCTGCCGAGGAACTCACGTTCTTCGGTCTAAAGCCCAACCTGACCGTCCTCGAGCTCTGGCCGGGCGCCGGCTACTGGACCGAGATCCTCGCGCCGTACCTCAGCCTCAAGGGCCAGTACGGGGTCGTGCTGCCCTTCCCGGGCGACGACAAGGAAGAAGATGCGGTCGTGAAGCGCTGGCACGACCGAATCGGGCCGCACAAGGGCCGCTACGGCACGATCAGCGAGGCGATGCTCGGCCCCAAGCACCTCGACATCGCCCAGCCCGGCAGCGTCGACCTGATCCTCACCTTC
>CAYNCY010000507.1:0-3103 GCA_964395195.1 uncultured Steroidobacteraceae bacterium | reverse complement strand
TTCCAGGTCTCCAACCTGAACGCGGGAACCGGTGCGCCGAACGTGATCCCGGGCGAGCTGAAGGCCCGCTTCAACCTCCGCTGGTCACCGGCGCAAACGCTCGAGGGCCTCCAATCCACCGTGACCGGCATCCTCGACCGGCACGGCGTGCGCTATTCGCTCGAGTGGTTCGTGTCGGGCCTGCCCTTCTACACGCCGCCCGGTGTCCTCTCGAACGCAGTGAGCGCCGCGGTGGCCGACGTCACCGGACGATCGCCCGTGCTTTCAACGGGCGGTGGAACCTCGGACGGGCGCTTCATTGCGCCACTTGGCGCCGAGGTCGTCGAGCTCGGTGTCGTGAACCGCACCATCCACAAGGTCAACGAGCACGTGCGGGTCGAGGACATCGCACGGCTTCGAGACGCCTACGCGCGCACGCTCGAGCGGCTGCTCGGCTAACGGGCCGGCCGACCCAGGATCGAGTTGCCGACGAGGCCCGCGACGCCGAGCGCGGCACTCGAGATCACCACCCACACGGGCATGGACACGCCGAAGAGCGTCCACGTGATCGCCTGACACTCGGCGCCGCCCATGAGTACGCGCTTCACCGCCTTGACCGGCGACATCATCTCGAGCATGGCCGAGAAGTCGGCACCGCACGAGCCGAGGCTCCCGACGGGCTGCATCTGCATCCAGACGTGGCGAGCGGCCACCGCCGTGCCGATCGCGGCAACGACAGCAATCAGAAGTCCGTAGACGCGCGCGCCGGTCGATGCCGGGTTGTGGAGCGCCGCCAGCAGGAAGGCCACCCCGAGCGCACTGACCCCGATCCGCTCCAGGATGCACATGTTGCACGGCAGGAGGCCGAGCACGCGTTCGGCGTAGATCGCAAACGCCATCATGGCCGCGCACGCGATGGCGCCGCCGAGATTGAGCTGCCGGCGTGAGAAGGTCGTAGCTGTCATGGGAATGTCAGGCTCGTCCCGTGCCACGAAGTTCCCGTTCGACGTCATCGAGCGAGGTATGGCGGATGTCCTTGCCGTGCACCATGTAGACGACGTACTCGCAGATGTTCTTGGCGTGATCGCCGATGCGCTCGAGCGCGCGGGCGACCCAGACGATGTCGAGTGCGCGCCGGATCGTGCGCGGATCCTCCATCATGAAGGTGATGCACTGGCGCTGGATGGCTTCGAACTCATCGTCGAGTACCCGGTCTTCCCGGCAGATACGCAGCGCCGCATCCGCATCGAGCCGGGCGAAGGCATCGAGTGCATCGTGGGTCATCTGCTGCGCGAGGCGCCCGAGGTGCTTGATCTCGCGATAGCGATCGGCCGGGCGCTCCATCGTCGCCAGCCGCGCGGCGATATAGGCGATCTTCTCGGCCTCGTCGCCGATCCGCTCGAGGTCGGTGATGGTCTTGATGATCGCGACGATGAGCCTCAGGTCCGAGGCCGCGGGGGCGCGCGTCGCGAGGATGCGGCTGCACTCCTCGTCGATCGACACCTCCATGTTGTTGACCTTGTGGTCGCCGCGCGCGACTTCCTCGCCGAGGCGGCTGTCGCCCTCGATGAGCGCGGCAACGGCGCGGGTGAGCTGCTCCTCGACGAAGCCGCCCATCTGCAGCACGTGGTTGCGCACGCCCTCGAGGTCCTCGTTGAACCGTCGGGAAATGTGCGGACCGAGTTCAGTCACGTCCATCAAAGTCACCTGTGTCGGCATCGCGATGGACCTGACCGGTCCGCGCATGGGCCGAAGGATAGCGCGCGGTTATGCACACAGGCCAATTCATGCTTGCGGACCCGTCACACATCTGCAATAAACGCCCATCACACTGCCGGCGATTCGGGCCAGGGACGCGACGAGATTCGCCACCACGACCGGCACGGGCGCCGGTGGCAGCGCCGTTCAAGGCCAGCGCCGGGGACCCCTCACCCGAGCGCCGAAACTGTTCACGAAGCATTTCAAACCACCGGGAGCATCGACAATGTCCAGTAACCACCCAGAGGCGATTGCGAGCGGCATCGGCGCGAGTCGCCCGGTGCGCCGTGCGGGCCTCCTAGGCGCCGCCATCGGTACCGCCCTGTCACTCGTGGCGGCGGCACCGGCGCACGCGGATTCGGACGAGGTCGCAGCGCTCAGGCAGCAGGTCCAGGAACTGACGCGTCGGCTCGATGCACTCGCCGCGCAGCAGGCGAGAGCCGCACAGGCGCCGGCGCCGGTCGCATCGGTTCCCGCCGCGGTGCCCGCCCCTGCCGCCGCCTCGAACTCGCCTTCGTTCAACGCCGGCCCCGTCAAGCTCACCCTCGGCGGCTTCGTCGAGCTCATGGTCGTGAACCGAAGCCGAAACGAGTCCGCGGACTGGGCGTCCAACTACAACACCTCGATCCCGTTCCCGCAGTCGCCGAACTACAACCTCTCGGAGTTCCACCTGACCGAGCGCCAGAGCCGCTGGCAGGTACTCGCGCAGGGACCGGCGGACGACGCGAACGTCGCGACCGAGGCATACATCGAGGGTGACTTCGGTGCGGCGCCGAGCAACGGCAACAACAACGAGAGCACGAGCTTCTCGCCCCGCGTGCGTCATTTCTACGCGGACTACCAGCGCAAGGATGCGGGCTGGTACCTGCTCTTCGGCCAGACCTGGAGCCTCCTGACGCAGAACAAGATCGGCATCACCCCGCGCCAGGAGAACATCCCGTCGACCATCGACGGCCAGTACGTGCCGGGCTTCAACTGGACGCGCGCGCCGCAGATCCGCTTCGTCAAGACCTTCGGCAACCAGGTGGCGTTCGGCCTCTCGATCGAGAATCCGGCAGCGCTCGTGACGTCGGCGACGACGGCCCCTGCCGCGTACCTGACCGCAAACAACTACTCCCCGGTCTTCAACAACCAGGGCGCGAGCTCGGCCTACGCGGGTCTGATCACGACCGACTCCGCCCCGGACATCATCGGCAAGCTCGCCTTCGATCCGGGCTGGGGACACTACGAAGTGTTCGGGATGGACCGGACCTTCCGCGACCGCAACGCCAACATCAACGGCGCACCGCACTCCAACAACTCGACCAACGCCTTCTCCTACGGCGGCAGCGTGCTGCTGCCGCTCATCCCGAAGGTGCTCGACTTC
>CAYNCY010000506.1:0-3108 GCA_964395195.1 uncultured Steroidobacteraceae bacterium | reverse complement strand
GATCCCGCCCGCCTGCTGCTGCAGGTCTGACACTCTCTTAAGGTCTTCCCATGAGCGACTCCTACGACGTCATCGTCATCGGCGGCGGCCCCGCCGGCTATCCGGCCGCCATCCGGGCGGGCCAGAACGGCCTCTCGGTCGCCTGCATCGATGAGTGGAAGAACCTCGATGGCACCTACGCCTTCGGCGGCACGTGCCTCAACGCCGGTTGCATCCCCTCGAAGGCGCTGCTCGAGTCCTCCGAGCTCCTGTACCGCGCGCGCGAGGAGTTTGGCGTTCACGGAATCAAGCTCTCCGTGATCGAGTTCGACGTCGCGCAGATGCAGAAGCGCAAGGCCGGCATCGTCAAGGCGTCGACCCAGGGCATCCTCGCGCTCTTCAAGGCCGCGAAGGTCACCGGGCTCACCGGACACGGCAAGCTCCTCCCGAACCGCGAGGTCGAGTTCACGGCGACCGACGGCAAGAAGAGCGTGCTCAAGGCCAAGCACGTGATCCTCGCGAGCGGCTCGACGCCGACCCCGCTCAAGTCCGCGCCCGTCAACGGCGTCGAGATCATCGACAGCTGGGGAGCGCTCGAGCTTGCGAGCGTCCCGAAGCGCCTGGGCGTCATCGGCGCGGGTGTCATCGGCCTTGAGCTCGGCAGCGTGTGGCGCCGGCTCGGGAGCGAAGTCGTCGTCCTCGAGGCGCTCGAGGCGTTCCTGCCGATGGCGGACGGCCAGGTCTCCAAGGAGGCGCTGCGCGCCTTCAAGAAGCAGGGCATCGACGTGCGCCTCGGCGCCAAGGTCTCGGGCGCGACGCTGAAAGACGGCGCGGTCGAGGTCGCCTACGCCGATGCGAAAGGCCCGCAGACGCTCACCGTCGACAGGCTCGTGGTCGCGATCGGCCGCCGGCCGCAGACGACCGGGCTCCTGGCCGAAGGCACCGGCGTCAGGATCGACGAGCGCGGCTTCATCGCCGTGGACAACGAGTGCCGCACGGGCGTTGAGAACGTCTACGCGGTCGGTGACGTCGTCCGGGGCCCGATGCTCGCCCACAAGGGCAAGGAAGAGGGCGTGATGGTCGCCGACCTCATCGCCGGCCACCACGGCGAGGTCAACTACAAGACCGTGCCGTCGGTGATCTACACCGCCCCCGAGATCGCCTGGGTCGGCCTCACCGAGGAGCAGGTCAAGGCGAGCGGCCGTTCCTACAAGACGGGCGTGTTCCCGTTCCTCGCGAGCGGCCGCGCGCGCGCGATGGAATCGACCACGGGCTTCGCGAAGCTGATCGCCGCGACCGACGACGACGAGATCCTCGGTGTCCACATCATCGGGCCGATGGCGGGCGAGCTCATCGCCGAGGCGGTGCTCGCGATGGAGTACTCGGCCTCGAGCGAGGATCTGCAGCGGACCATCCACGCGCACCCGACCCTGTCGGAGGCGCTGCACGAGGCCGCGCTCGCGGCCGACAAGAAGGCGATCGACTTCCCGAACCGCTGAGGCGGCTTCAGCGGCGCTGCACGCGGATCACGTCGGTGAGCCCGGCGATCCGCGCGAGCACGGCCTCGAGCTCGGTGAGGTCGTGGATCCGCACCCCGAGCGTCATGTCGGCCGTCTTGTCGGCGGCGTGGGTCACCGTCGTCATCCGATCGATGCTGAGCCTCGCATCCGCGAGCACGCCGCTCACGTCGCGGACCAGGCCACGCCGATCGAAGGCGAGCACCGAGAACTCGACCGGATACACGCGCTCGCGGTCCGTGCCCCAGTCGACGGGCAGGACGCGATCGGGCTGCACGGCGCGCATGCGCGCGAGGTTGCCGCAGGTCGCGCGGTGGATCGTGACGCCGCGCCCGAGCGTCACGTAGCCCTCGATGGGCTCCGGCGGCACCGGCCGGCAGCAGCGCGCGAAGTGCGAGAGGAGATCGCCGACGCCCATCACGCGGATGCCTTCCGCGGCGAGGGGGCCTGAGGCGGCGGGGAGGGCGGTCGGCACCGGCACCGGCGCCACGATCCGCTCGCGCCGCAGGAGCGCGGCGCCCATCTGCGCGGCCGAGACCTCCCCGGCGCCGAGCGCGACGTAGAGCGCCTCGGCGCCCTTGAAGCCGAGCTCCTCGGCGAGGTCGTCGATCGCGATCGCCGGCGCCGCCGCGCGCCGCCCGAGCTCGCGCTCGAGAATCGTGCGACCCGCCTTCGCGTGCTCACCCTCATCGACGTGCCGGAACCACGCGCGGACCTTCGCGCGCGCCGACTTGCTCGCGAGGAACCCGCGGCTCGCGACCAGCCAGTCGCGGCTGGGCGCCGGGTCCTTGGCGGTGATGATCTCGACGCGCGCGCCGCTTTCGAGCCGGTGATCGAGCGGCACCATTCGGCCGTCGACCCGCGCGCCGCGGCAGCGGTGCCCGAGGCTCGTGTGCACGTGGTAGGCGAAGTCGAGCGGGGTCGCGCCGACGGGCAGCTCGACGACGTCGCCGTCGGGGCTGAACACGTAGACGTGATCCGCAAAGAGCGTGGCACCGACGCGGCCGAGCGGATCGTCCTCGGCCACGGCGCCGGGCGAAAGGAGGTTCCTGAGCTCCTCGACCTTGCGCTCGAAATTGACGTCGCGCCGCCCGCCCTCCTTGTAGCGCCAGTGCGCGGCGACGCCGAGCTCCGCGCGCTCGTGCATCTCCCGGGTGCGGATCTGCACCTCGACGATCTTGCCGCCCGGCCCCTTGATCGCGGTGTGGATCGAGCGGTAGCCGTTCGACTTCGGCGTTGCGATGTAGTCGTCGAACTCCGCCGGCAGCGGTTCGAAGCGCCCGTGCACGAGGCCGAGCGCCGCGTAGCAGGCCTCGACGGTGCCCGTGAGCACGCGCACGGCGCGGATGTCTCGGACCTCGGCGAAGGCGAGGTCCTTGCGCTGCATCTTGCGCCAGATGCTGTAGATGTGCTTCGGGCGTCCCTCGACGGTCGCCGTGATGCCGGCGGCGGCCAGGAGAGCGGCGAGCTCCGCGCGGAATTCCTCGATGTAGCGCTCGCGGTCGCTGCGACGCTCGTTGATCGAGCCCGCGGTCAGCCGGTAGTGGCCGGGCTCGAGGTAGCGGAACGCGAGGTCCTCGAGCTCCCACTTGAGGACGGCGAGCCCCAGGCG
>CAYNCY010000505.1:0-3115 GCA_964395195.1 uncultured Steroidobacteraceae bacterium | reverse complement strand
CTCGATGCGAACGCGAGCGGCCATGGCCTCGGGCTCCGCGGTGGTCGGTTCGCGGTGACGCAGGATGCCGAGGGCCGCTCGCAGGCGAGACTCCTGCACGTTCGCTGGGCCGAGGATCTCGCGCTCTCGGGGACGCTCGCGTGGGAAGCCCACGCGGGTGAAGCCGTGGCGCACGTGCACGCGCGAGTCCGGGGTGGTGAGAGTGTGAAGCTCACGATCCGCTGGCCGGAAGGGACGGCCGATGCGAAGGCGCGGATCGAGGGCCGCGCCGGCGGCGCGAAGCTCCTCGCCGAGACGGCCGCGCCGTAGGCGCGGCCGCGAACCTCAGGCGGAGGCCGCGTCCGACGCGGGGCGGTTGGTGGTCGCCGCCGTGATGCTCTGCAGGAGGCCTGCCGCGCTCGACTCCTTCACGGTCAGGCTCGCACCGACGACCGCGCCCGCGAGCAGGTCGAGTTTCGCCTTGGCGGTGATGGTGACGGAACCCGAGGTCGTGTCGTTGCCGAGCGTCTGGATGACCTGCTGCAGGTACGCGTAGATGGCCTGCAGCACCGAGTCGCCGGCGCTGCCGGACGATGAGCTGGAACCGCTCGGGGTCGTCGCCGGTGGGGTCGCGGGCGTGGACGTCGTGGAACCGCCGTCGGTGCCGCTCGCATCGCTGCTGCTCGCGCCGGTGCTTCCGGTCGCGGGCGTCGTGGTCACGGGCGTGCCCGTGACGGGCGCCGTGGTCGAGCCAGCGCCTGAGCCGTCGGTCGTACCGGCGGCGGTCGTGCCCGTCGTCGAATCTGTGCTCGAGGGCGCGTTCAGGCTCAGGTTCTCGGTCTCGGAGAGGCGGATCGAGACGCGCGCGATCTCGGTGGGATCGACGTTGAGTGCCGCGCCCGAGGCGAAGGCATCGGTCAGGTCGCCCGAGAAAAACTGGTTGGCGAGCGTATCGACCTGGCCAAGCACGTTGTTGATCGCGGTGAGATCGCCCGCGGAGAGCGTGCCGTGCACGGAAACGTTGAAGCGGCTCGAGGAATAGCTCCCCGTCGCCGTGTACGCGGCCGCGCCGGTCGGCGAGGTGCTCGTGCCGAGCGTGCCCGATTGGCTGTTCCGCAGGCGAATCGTCACGGCGCTCCCGTCCTGGAGCTGGAACTGGATCGTGCCCTTCTCGACGATGCGGTAGGTGCCGGCCGCCGTCGCGTCGGCCGGATTTCCGGTGACGTCGGACGCCGAGGGCGTCGACGGGGTCGGGAGGGAAATCGGGGTGATGCCGCTCGATCCCGCGCTCGTGCCGTCGGTGCTACCCGTGCTGCCGGTGCTGCCGGTGCTGCCCGAGGGACTCGACAGGGAGGCCGCGATCGAGTCGATCGCCTGGCTCAGCTGCGTGCGAAAGCTCTTCGCGAAGGCCGCGGCATCGCTCGCACTCACCCCCGACTTCACGAGCGCGTCGGTCGCGTAGTCGATGGCGGTCTTGAGTTCCTTGAGAAGGGCCGCCGGGCCGCCCGAGCCGTTGCCCGAGTCGCCGAGAGCCGCCGCGAGCGCCTGCGCGACGCTGTTGACGGAGTCGGCGCTCGAGGGAGTGGTCGTCGAGGCGGTCGTCGCAGCCGAGGTACTCGCCGTCGACGTGCCGGTTGAGGTGGAGCTGCTCGAGCTTGCCGTCGGCAGGATCGCGAGGATCGCCTGGGCGAACGCGGCGAAGGCCGCGTCCTGCGCACTCGAGGAGGTTGCAGGGGTGCTCGCGAGCGCACTCGCGGACGACGTCGAGCTCGTTGAGCCCGATGAGGTCCTCACGCGCGTGTGCAGCGCCAGCGAAACGTACGTGGACAGGCTGTTGCCTGCCGCCGAAACTGTGCTCATCGTCGCCTCCGCCCAGGCCGCTCTGCGGCTCATCCGTGCCGGGAGTGTCGGCCGGGCGGAGGAAACCTTTAGCCCGTGGCCAAAATAAGTGCGCGCGGCCGGCCGGCCCCCACCCCGAGGGCCGCCTGGCGCAGCTCCCGGATCTCGTCCCGGACCTTGGCCGCCGCCTCGAACTCGAGGTTCCTGGCGAGCTTGAGCATCTCGCCCTCGAGCTTCTTGATGCGCTTCGCGAGCTGATCGGGCGAGAGCTCCGCGAGCGCCCCGCCGTCGAGCCGTCGGCCCCGTTCCTCGCCCGAGCGCGCCCCTTCCATCACGTCCTGGACGGCCTTGCGGATGCCGACCGGGGTAATGCCGTGGGCCTCGTTGTAGGCGACCTGGCGGGCCCGGCGGCGCCCGGTCTCGTCCATCGCGCGGCGCATGGAGCCCGTGACCGTGTCCGCGTACAGGATCGCGCGGCCGTTGACGTTGCGGGCGGCGCGGCCGATGGTCTGGACGAGCGAGCCCTCCGAGCGCAGGAACCCTTCCTTGTCGGCATCGAGGATCGCGACCAGCGAGACCTCCGGCAGGTCGAGGCCTTCGCGGAGCAGGTTGATGCCGACCAGCACGTCGAACTTGCCGAGCCGCAAGTCCCTCAGGATCTCGACGCGCTCGACGGTCTCGATGTCGGAGTGAAGGTAGCGGACCTTCACGCCGTGCTCGTGAAGGTAATCCGTGAGGTCCTCGGCCATCCGCTTCGTCAGCGTCGTGATCAGCACGCGCTCGTTGCGCGCGACGACGGTATTGATCTCCGAGAGGACATCGTCCACCTGGGTCCGGACCGGGCGCACCTCGACCTCGGGGTCGATGAGGCCGGTCGGCCGGACGACCTGCTCGATGACCGACCCCGTCGAATTCTTGAGCTCGTAGGCGCCTGGCGTCGCCGACACGAAGATCATCTGCGGCGCGAGGCGCTCCCACTCATCGAACCGAAGCGGCCGGTTGTCGAGGGCAGAGGGCAGGCGAAAGCCGTACTCGACGAGCGTTTCCTTCCGCGAGCGGTCGCCCTTGTACATGGCGCCCAGCTGCGGAATGGTCACGTGGCTCTCATCGACCACGAGGAGTGCTCCCTCCGGCAGGTAGTCAAAGAGGCACGGCGGCGGCTCGCCGGGTGCCCGGCCCGACAGATAGCGCGAGTAGTTCTCGATGCCGGCGCAGTAACCGACCTCGTTCATCATCTCGAGGTCGAAGAGCGTGCGCTGCTCGAGCCGCTGCGCCTCGACGAGCTTGGAGGCGCCCC
>CAYNCY010000504.1:0-3116 GCA_964395195.1 uncultured Steroidobacteraceae bacterium | reverse complement strand
GGATTTAAGGGTGGTTAAGAATAACTGAATCGAACCCGCCAGCGCGACCGGGGATAACGGCGCGCCCGGCGAGTCCTTCGCGAACCCCTGCCACCGGGCGGGCTCGAGCGACTCCCGCCCCCGGCCGTGACCGGGCTCGGCCGGCTCATCCGCTGCGCTCGGCGCGCGCGAGCGCCGCGCGCGCAAGCAGGCGCGTCGAGTCGAGCGTCGGGAGCGGTGAGTTCGCATCGTTGATGATGAGCGGGATCTCGGTGCAGCCGAGCACGACGGCATCGCAACCGGCTTCCTTCAGGCGCCCGATCACGGCCTGGTGGTAGGCGATCCCGCCGGGCTTGAAGATGCCCGCGACCAGCTCGTCCATGATGATCCGGTTGATCTCGGCGCGATCGGCCACGCTCGGCCGGATGTAGCCGATGCCCCGCTGGCGCAGCTTCTCGGGGTACACCTCGCTGTGCACGAGCCAGCGCGTGCCGAGCAGCCCGACGCTCCTGAACCCGCGCCGCGCCGCCTCGCTCGCGACGACCTCGGCGATGTGCAGCCACGGCACCGGCAGGCGCGACTCGATCAGGGGCAGCGCATGGTGGATCGTGTTGTCGGGGCAGATCACGAAGTCCGCGCCGCTCCGCGCCAGGATGTTCGCCGAGGCGAGCATCAGCTCGCCCACCCCCTGCCAGTCGTCACGGTCGAGCCGCTTCACATATTCGTGCAGCGAGTGCGCGTGCAGCGTGATCTCGGGGTGTGCGTGCCGGGTCGAGGCCGCCCCCTCGGTCGCGATCGTGCGATAGCAGAGCGCCGCGCCCTCGGCGGAGCAGGCAACGATTCCGATGTGGCCTGTGGACACGAACCCCTCGGCGAACCGGCGCAAGGGCCGATCGCCCCCCCTAGTTTGCGCCGCGCGGCCCCGCTTTGGCAGCGCCACGTCCGCCCGTGCCCAACAACTTCCGTGAGCCCTGCCGCCGTGCTAAGTTTCGGGCGGACAAGCGACGCCGTTCGGGCTTTTTCCTATTCCAAGTCGTCGCGTTCAGGGCGGGTAGCGTGTCGAGACAGTGCGGCGAGCCGGCGCAACTGCACAAGGCCGACGGGACGCCCGTCCTCGGCAGGGCGGCGCGTGCCCTCGCGCTCACGCTCACCCTCCTCGCACTCGGCCTCGCCCCACCCGCAGAGGCGAAGCGCCTCGCCCTTGTCGTCGGCAATGACTCATATAAGAGCGTCGAGCCGCTCCACAACGCGCGCCAGGACGCGAAGGCGGTCGCGGACGTCCTCAAGAGCGTGGGCTTCGACGTCACCCTCAAGCAGGACCTGACCCTCGCGGCCATGAAGGCGGCGCTGCGGGAGTTCAAGGCCAAGGTCAGCGGCGGCGACGAGGTCGTCTTCTACTTCTCCGGACACGGCGTGCAGTTCGAGGGCACGAACTATCTCGTCCCCATCGACATCGTCCCCGAGAACGAGCAGCAGGTCGCCGACGATGCGGTGCCGCTGCAGCGCGTGCTCGATGACCTCAGGGACCAGAAGGCGCGCTTCTCGCTCGCCATCGTCGATGCCTGCCGCGACAACCCCTTCAAGGGCACGGGCCGCGCGATCGGCGGGCGTGGCCTCGCACCCGTCACTGCCGCAAACGGCCAGATGGTCCTCTACTCCGCCGGCGCCGGACAGTCGGCCCTCGATCGCCTGGGTCCGCGCGACACCGATCCCAACGGCGTCTTCACTCGCGTGCTGATCAAGGAGATGAAATCGCCCGGCCTGCCGGTCGACCGGATGCTGAAGACCGTTCGCGACCAGGTGGTGACGCTCGCGAAGAGCGCGAGCCACGAGCAGGTCCCGGCGCTCTACGACCAGTCGATCGGCGAGTTCTACTTTACGCCGGGCGGCGGCGGACACAGCGAGCCCGACGCCGCACCCGCGCGCGCGGCCCCGGCCCCGTCGGCTCCTTCGATCCACGTCGCGACGAGCGGCGAGCTCGACCAGTCCTTCTGGGACCGGATCAAGGACAGCACCGACCCCGCCGATTTCAACGACTACAAGACCCAGTTCCCGAAGGGCTCGCACGTCGCGGAAGCCTCGCTGATGGCGCGACGCCTGACGCGCGCCGCGACACCCGCGCCCGTCGCCGCCGTCGCGACGTCTTCACCCGGCAAGGGAACCGCACCGGCGACTGCACCCTCCGGCAGGCCGAGCTTCGTCGGCGGACCCTACCCCGGCTACCTCACGAGTGCGCTCGTTCCGGGCGTGACGTACCGCGGAACGATCACCGTGAACCCGGATGGCACCTCGGACTACGTGGGCTCGAACGGCGACCGCTCGCACGGCACGACCGATTTCTCGGACCTCAACAACGTGCGCGGCACCTCGATCACGAAGCTCGGCAAGCAGTACGGGTTGATCCAGAACCGCTATCCGGACGGCTCGACGTCCACCGAGGTGAGGACGCGCGGCCGTGTCGTCAACGGGATCTTCGAAGGCCAGTACACGGACAAGTATCAGACCGGCCTATTTCACTTCGACATGAGCTCGGCGCACTGACCCGTACGGCGCGCGGGCGACCCGCGCGCCCCGTCACTCGGCTCGGCCGAGCGCGCGCCTCAATTCCGCCGCCGAGAGCGCGACGGCGGTGTTCGCCTCGTCGAAGATCTTGCCCATGCCGATGAAGCCATGGATCTGCCGCGTGAAGCAGACGTACGACACGCGATTGCCCGCGGCGGTCAGGCGCTCCGCGTAGGCCGCACCCTCGTCACGCAAGGGATCGAAGCCCGCCGTCAGCACGAGCGCCGGCGGCAGCCGCGAGAGATCCGCGTGCAGGAGGGGCGACGCCCGCCAGTCCTTGTACGCCGCGACATCGGCCACGTAGTGGCCAATGAAGTAGTCCATCGAATCGCGCGTCAGGAAATACCCCTCGCCGTTCTCGACGTGCGAGGGCAGCGAGCGCATCAAGTCCGTTGCCGGATAGATGAGAAGCTGGAACGCGATCGGCGGCCCGCCGCGATCGCGCGCATCGATTGCGACGACCGCCGCGAGATTGCCACCGGCGCTGTCGCCGCCAACCGCGAGTCGCGTCGGATCGATCCGGAGCGCTGCGCCTTCTGCACTCACAAAGCGCGTGGCCGCGACCGCATCGTCGA
>CAYNCY010000503.1:0-3120 GCA_964395195.1 uncultured Steroidobacteraceae bacterium | reverse complement strand
CTACTGCACACCAAGGCCTTCCACCGCATCCCGCCATCAAACCTGCAGGCGATCTTCATGCGCATGCAGCGCGTCGGCGACCGCGCCGGCGAGGTCGTCATCAAGCAGGGCGACGAGGGCGACTTCTTCTACGCGGTGACCTCGGGTCGCTGCGCGGTGACCCGCGAGACGCCGCTCAACCGCGAGGGCATCAAGCTCGCGGAGCTCGGGCCCGGCGACACCTTCGGCGAGGAAGCGCTGATCTCGGAGTCGAAGCGCAACGCGACCGTCACCATGCAGACCGACGGCTCGCTGATGCGCCTCAACAAGTCCGATTTCAATACGCTGCTCAACGAGCCGATGCTGCACTGGATCGACTACGAGCGCGCGGCGGGGCTCGTCGAGGGCAGCGGCGCCAAGTGGCTCGATGTCAGGCTGCCGTCCGAGTTCGAAGCCTGGCACCTGCCGGGGGCGATCAACGTGCCGCTTTACTTCCTGCGGCTCAAGCTCAAGCAGCTCGACACCAAGACCCAGTACATCGTCGTCTGCGACACGGGCCGCAGGAGCTCTGCCGGGGCCTTCGTGCTGACCGAGCGCGGCTACGAGGCGCTGGTGCTGAAAGGCGGCCTGACCGCCGCCGAAGTGGCGCGACGCTAGGCTGATCGGACGCCGGCCGGCGCCCGTCGCTCAATTCGATTTCCTGAGATCGCGCGCGCAGTCGCCGACATCGGCCGCCGTCACGACGGCGTACGGCTTGAAGGCGTCGAGGCTTGCGGCCAGCGACTCCTGGGCGGCGCGCACGGCCTCGAGGTCGGCGCAGATCTGCAGCGCCGCCTCCTTGACCGCATCCGCCTTGGCCTCGACCTTCGCGCCAATCTGCGAGGTGTCGCCCCTGGCGAGTCCGCTCGCGACTTCCTTGACCGCAGCGACGCCGACCTCGGCCCCGGCCTTGCCGGTCGCGATCCCGTGCGCCGGGATCGCCATCGCCGCCGCGTAGTAGGCCGCCGCCGTCGTCTTCTGCTCCGGGGTGAGCGCGACTTCCTCGCTCCCGATCCTGAGCATCCCGCCCTCGGTGATGCGCGCATCGGGCGCGCCGCTGTGCTCGATGCGGACCTCGTGCGCGTAGACCGTGAGGTGGCCGTGGGCGACGCTGATCGAGCGCGAGTGATCACCGCAGCCGACGAGGCCGACGGCGAGCGACGCGGACACGAGGACGGTGCGATTCATGCTGGCTCCCCCGCGGACGGGCTGGCGGCTTGCGCCGGCCCTGTTTCCCCACCGATTCGCACTACCCTGTTGGATAGGTGCGGCGAACACTCGCGCGGAATGCGTCCGGCTGTCAACCGGGAGCGACCCTCGGCCTAGCGCGTGGCGTGCGGGACCTCGACGAGCGGCTTGGATTCGCCGGACGGTGAGGCCGCGACCAGGTGCGCGAGGCAGCGGAACACCGGCGCCTCTGGCCCGTGCCCGGCGTTCCCGGCCTTCACGGGCTTGCCGCCCTGCTGGGACAGGAGCACCACTTCGTGATCGCCCGACTCGTAGATCGCATCGAGCACGATCGGGACCTTGGCATCGAGCGCATCGAAGAGCTTCAGGGCCATGTCCTCCGGCAGCTGGCCGACGATGCCGTTGTCGGGGTTCGGGCGGCCGCTCAGGTGCACCGGCGTCCGCTCATCGCTCGTGGAGACGCCGACGCTGAGCTGCTGGGCGGGCGCGCGCGGGCTTCGGACCGGCGACTCGAGCGCGCGCGCGAAGGAACCGAGGGAGACGCCCGCGAGGCGGACTTGTCCGTTCGTGACGACGCTGATCGCGACTTCCCACTCCCGGCCGCTGCCGCTCGCGAGTTCCGCGTGCGCGCGGATGTGCATGCCGCAGAGGACGTTGTTCTTGCCGTCCTCCGAGCTCGGCCTCGACATGTCGTTGACGGAGACGACCTCGGGCGAGACCGGCCCATCGGCAGCGGTCGCGGCCGTGGCGGCGAGCGCGGTACCGGCGAGCAGGATCGGAACGAGCAGGCGCGTCGGCATGGACGGTCCCCCAGGGATGAGGGCGCCAAGTGTAACGCGCGGTGGCTGCGGCCACCGTCAGGCAACCGTACGGTCGGCCGGCGTCGGCCGGCCGGGGGGGCTACATCGTGTGCGTCGGCTTGTCGCCGCCGAGGGCACCGGCGAGGTAGTTCTCGATCTTCTTCTGCGTGTTGCCGCGGTCCTGCTCGGAGAACTGGACGCCGATGCCCGCGACGCGACGACCCGCGACGCCCTTCGGCGTCACCCAGATCACGCGGCCCGCGACCGGAAGCTTCTCTTCCTCGCCCATGAGGTTGAGGAGCATGAAGACCTCGTCCCCGAGCCGGTAGTTGCTGTTGGTCGGGATGAAGAGGCCGCCGTTCTTCACGAAGGGCATGTACGCGAGGTAAAGCGCGCTCTTGTCCTTGATCGTGAGGGTCAGGAGACCCGGCTTGTTGGTGGGCTGGCGCATCTAGGGAGTCCGCTCGTCAGCGCCGCGCCGCTTTCGCGGCGGAAAGCTCGAGCGCAAGGCGTCCCAGCACCCGCTCGAAGAGCAGGCTCGGGTTGGCCGGACCCCGCAGTGCAGCCTGCGCAGCCCGCAATTCATCGAGGGTCGCATACAAGCCCTGAATATGTCGTGTTCGGGCCTGGGAAGGCAAGCCCGGATTCGCCGGACTGTGACCGGGTGCGGGGGCCTCGAGCGCACGCCGGATCCGTTCAGTGACCCAGTTCTCGATCCAGCGCAGCCGCTCGGGCGCGAGGTCCCCGACGAAGGCCTCGGCGATCGCGACGAGATCGGCCTCCCCGCTCGCGAGCGTCCCCGGCAGCCTCGCCATGGATTCATCGAGCGCGGCCGCACCGCGCGCCGCGAGTTCGAGCGCCCCGATCGGCGCCCCCGCCGCGAGCGCGAGGAGCGGCGGCCAGGCGATTTGCGCGTCGAATCCCGTGAGCCAGGCGAGCGCGCTCGCCTCGTCCGGCCGGCGGATCAGCACCCGCTGGCAGCGACTCGCGATCGTCGCCGGCAACCGGTCGGGACGCGCGACCGTCAGGATCAGAAGCGCGCCCTCGGAGGGCTCCTCGAGTGTCTTGAGGAGCGCATTCGCGCCGTTCACGTTGAGCGCATCGCCCGGATCGA
>CAYNCY010000502.1:0-3120 GCA_964395195.1 uncultured Steroidobacteraceae bacterium | reverse complement strand
GTGCTCTCGCTCTACTACGACGACGAGCTCAACCTCCGCGAGATCGGCGCGGTGCTCGATGTGAGCGAGTCGCGCGTCTGTCAGATCCACGGCCAGGCGCTCGTGCGCCTGCGCGCACGCATGGAGGACTGGCGGGCCGGGCGCTGAGCGCCCCGTCCGCCTAAAGCATGGACGTCCTCAGTCTCGCGGGCATCGTGCTCGCCTTCATCGCCATCGTCGGCGGGAGCATCCTGAAGGGCAGCGGCGTCAAGGCGCTCTTGGGCGCCGCCGCGTTCGTCATCGTCGTGCTCGGCACCTTCGCCGCTATCTTCGTGCAGACGCCCCTCGGCACGTTCCTGCGCGCGATGAAGATCGTCGGCTGGGTCTTCAAGCCACCGTCGCAGAACCCGGCCGCCACGATCGAGAAGATCGTCGAGTGGAGCAACACCGCGCGCAAGCAGGGATTGCTCGGCCTCGAGTCGGCGGTCGAGGTCGAGAAGGACGAGTTCATGAAGAAGGGCCTGCAGGCCCTGGTCGACGGCGGCGAACCCGACTCGATCCGCAACCTCCTCGAGATCGAGCTCGAAGTGCGCGAGCACGCGGACACCGCGGCGGCCAAGGTCTTCGAGGGCATGGGCATCTACGCGCCGACGCTCGGCATCATCGGCGCGGTGATGGGACTCATGTCCGTCATGCAGAACCTGAACGATCCCTCCAAGCTCGGCCACGGCATCGCGGCCGCGTTCATCGCGACGATCTACGGCATCGGGCTCGCGAACCTCTTCTTCCTGCCGATGGCGTCGAAGCTCAAGTCCGTCGTGCACGGCCAGACCCAGGTCCGGCAGATGTGCATCGAGGGCATCATCTCGATCGCGCAGGGCGAGAACCCGCGCAACATCGAGGCGAAGCTCAAGTCCTACCTGCACCACTGAGTGCGACGAGTAGCGCATGGCGCGTAAGAAGAAGCACGAGGAACACGCGAACCACGAGGCCTGGGCGATCCCCTACGGCGACCTCGTGACGCTCCTGTTCGCGCTCTTCACCGTCATGTACGCGATGTCCTCGGTCAACGAGGGCAAGTACCGGGTGCTCTCGGATTCCCTCGTCGCGGCCTTCCGCGGCACGCCGAAGACGACGACACCGATCACCGTCGAGAAAAGCACCTCGGGCAAGGGCGGCGACCGGCAGCTCTCCGGCATGCGCCCGACGGCGCTCATGAAGCTGCGCGATCCGAAGCCGCAGCCGCCACCGCTGCCGCAGATCGCGAAGCAGGGCGGCCTGATCGGCGAGAAGGGGGCCTCCGAATCGGTCGATGGCACGCTGAACGGCAGCCACGGCGACCGTGAGGATCCCGGCAAGGCGCTCTTCCAGATGGCGGACGAGGTCAAGGCCGCACTGCAGGGCCTCATCGACAAGAACCTCGTGCACGTGCGCCAGACCGCGAACTCGCTCGAGGTCGAGATCAAGACAGACATCCTCTTCCCGAGCGGCGTCGCCAAGGTGCAGGCGACGGCGCTGCCCGTGCTCAACACGGTCGCGAAGATCCTGAAGCCGTTTCCGAACGCGGTCCGCGTCGAGGGCCACACCGACAACCGGCCGATCGCGACGGCGACGTTCCCCTCGAACTGGGAGCTCTCGGCCGCGCGCGCGGCCAACGTGGTCGAGCTCTTCGCCAAGGCGGGAGTCGATCCGCTTCGCATGCAGGTGCTCGGGCTCGGCGAGTTCCGGCCGAGTGCGGCGAACGATTCTGCCGAGGGCCGAAATACCAACCGCCGGGTCGTGATCGTCGTGCTGCAGCAGCCGCCGGTCGACGGCAAGGCCGATCCCGTCGGCGCAGCGCTCGCCGGCGTCACCGCGACTCCCGCCGGCCCCGTGGGCCCGACGGTCCTGATCCAGAAACCCGATCCCGCCCAAAAGACAATCCAGGGGAAGAAGAGCACATGACCCTCGAATATTCCGACCTCGTCCTCCTCGGCCTCGGCGCCGTGCTCGTGCTGGCGACGGTGCTGGTCGCGGCTTCGGCGGTGCGGGGCACGCGCCTCAGGCGGCGGATCGCGACGATCGAGCAGCAGTTCGAGACGCTGAAGTCCGATGTCGCCGCGACCACCGGTATCGGCGTGCGCGTCGGCGAGAAGCTGAGGCGCCTCGACCAGGTGACCGCCCAGATGGGAGAGCGGCTCGGGCAGCTGGAGCTTCGGGGCGAGGGCCGCCCCTACGACCAGGCCATCGCGCTCGTGCGCCGGGGGGCGGACGCCGACCGGCTCATGGCGAACTACGGGCTCAGCCGGGGCGAGGCCGACCTCGTCGCCCTCGTCCACGGAAACCGCCTGACCGCCTGACGCCGGGGCTGGGCTGGCCTTTGGGCCGGCGAGACCCCATATATAAGAGGGGCGCCAGGCCCCCCGCCGGGTCGCGGCACCGGCCGCGAGGCTCCCCATCCTGCCGCCGCTGGCAGCGCCGGCACGTTCCGGCGATCCGAGGCACGGAAATTGCTTCGGCAGACTCCTATAGACATTGACACATCTGGCCTCCGGCCCGAAAATACGCGGCTCATTTGCCGGAGGGGTACCCAAGCGGCCAACGGGAGCAGACTGTAAATCTGCCGGCTTATGCCTTCGAAGGTTCGAATCCTTCCCCCTCCACCACTTCTCGGGGTGCGGTGACCGGGTCTGGGGTGCGGTAGGGCAGTGAGGGCGAGCGGATCGGTCGGGAAGCGCGGGTGTAGTTCAATGGTAGAACCTCAGCCTTCCAAGCTGATGGTGTGGGTTCGATTCCCATCACCCGCTCCGG
Organism: uncultured Steroidobacteraceae bacterium; assembly: GCA_964395195.1. Taxonomy (GTDB): domain Bacteria; phylum Pseudomonadota; class Gammaproteobacteria; order Steroidobacterales; family Steroidobacteraceae; genus CAIKZZ01. The sequence continues at coordinate 351 of CAYNCY010000502.1, read as the reverse complement.
CCGACGCCGTGACGGGTGCGGGGAGAGCGCTGGGGGCAAGAGGGTGGTAGCGGGGAAAAATCCCTGACAGGACGCAGACTTAGGCCCACGTAGCTCAGTCGGTAGAGTGCGTCCTTGGTAAGGACGAGGTCAGCGGTTCGATCCCGCTCGTGGGCACCAGATGATCGGCGCCGCCTAAGAAGGCCGGCGACAGGACGAGAAGCGGGACGAAGGGTTCGGATTTAAGCGAGTCGACCCCGAGGGGCGACATTGATCGGGGCCAGGCCCCCTAGTTAAGGAGAGCTGCCGTGTCGAAGGAAAAATTCCAGCGTACGAAGCCGCACGTGAACGTGGGGACGATTGGGCACGTGG
>CAYNCY010000501.1:0-3131 GCA_964395195.1 uncultured Steroidobacteraceae bacterium | reverse complement strand
TCATCTCGGCGGCGTCGTTCCAGGAGACCACGCGCGTCCTCACCGAGGCCGCGGTCCGCGGGCTCAAGGACGACCTCCGGGGCCTCAAGGAAAACGTCATCGTCGGCCGGCTCATCCCGGCGGGTACGGGGTTTGCCTACCATGCGGCGCGCCGCCGTCGTCCCGAGGACGACTCGGGTCGCGGCAGTTTCATGGACATGGGCGGATCGCTGCCGGAAGGCGAAGAGGGCGGCGCGGAGAGCGCGGAGGTCCACGTCTCCGAGTGACGAATGGGCCGGTGGCTCGAGCGCGAGCCACCGGTCACTGCCGCTCGCCGCCGTGTCGCGCTGACGCGCCACGGCATGACTTCGGTCGCCTCTCTCCGGTAGCCTCAATGGCGCACCTGGGGAGGGCGCGATGACTCAACATAATGTGGCGCGGTCCGTGACGACCGCCGCCTGTGCCGCCGCGATGCTGCTGCTCGCGGCCGTCGCAACGACCGCCACCGCCGATTCGTCCATTGCACCGTGGGTGCAACTCGGCGGCCTGCCCGGCATGCCGGGTGAGGGCCTGGCCGCGGACCCGCGCGACGGCCGGATCGTCTACGCCGATGGCGGCGGGGGCCGCATCGCGACCTCGTTCTCGAGGGGCGCGCACTGGGACGTCAACCAGGTGGGCGGCATCTTCGAGCTCTTCCGCGCGATCAGCGTCGACCCCGCGAACACCGCAACCGTCCTCGCGTTCAGCACGTCCGACACCGACGGCGGCGCGACCGGCGGCGTGTACGTAAGTCGCGATCACGGCGTGCGCTGGCAGCGGCTACCGCACCAGCCGACCGGGCCGCTCGGCACGGCAGGCCTCGGTCGCGGGATCCTCGCCGATGCGCGCGGCACGACGCTCCTGATCGCCGACAAGCTGCAAGGAATCTTCCGCAGCGCCGACTTCGGCGCGACGTGGACCAATTCGCTGCCGGCCGTCACGGGCTCGCGCTTCTATTCGCTCGCGCGCGATCCGAACGACCCGCTGACGTACTGGGCGGGCGGCTTCGACGCGACCGGAGCGACCGCGGTGTGGGTCTCTCACGACCTCGGCAGGACGTGGACGGAGATTGCGTTGCCCGTCGATGCGGCGCTGCAGGACGACTCCGTCACGGCGCTGGCGGTCGAGCCGCGCACGGGCCGCATCGTCGCGGGCACCAACGGATTCACCGCCGACTTCACGCTCGGCGGCGACATCTACACGAGCGACGACGGCGGCGCGCACTGGAACGCGTCCGTCATCGCCGCCTCGCAGTGGGCGGCCGGCAACACGCTCGTGTTCGACCCGGCGAACGCACAGCTCGCGTACGCGTCGGGGAACGGGACCCTCGGGCTCCTGCGCAGCACCGACGGCGGGCTTAGCTGGACGCAACAGCTCACCGCCGACGGCGGCGGATTCTTTGCGCTGGCGGTAAGCCCGGGCGTCGACGGCGGTGGATCGCGCGTGTTCGGCACGGGCGGCGGCACGCTCGAGGTCTCGGACGATGGCGGCATCGACTGGACGAAGGCCCAGCGCGGTCTCGACCTCTCGGGCGCCAGCCTCGTCGAGGAGGACGGCCGTACGCCCGGGGGCCTTTACTCGCTCAACGGCGAAGGCGGGCTCGTGCACAGCGTCGACGGCGGGATCACGTGGACACCGATCGATCCGACCCCGGGGGTCGCGGATACCCTCGATTTCACGACCGACCCCGTGTCGTGGAACCACCCCGTCTACGCCTTCGAAACGCTTCTTTCCAGCTACACGCTCGCCCGCTCCGACGACGGCGGCCGCCACTGGCGCACGCTCGGCGTCGCGCTGCCCGCGACCTTCCAGGAGCAGCTCCTGGCGGACCCGCGTCGCGGCGGCACGGTCTACGTGTTCACCGCAACCCCTACGGCGCAGAACGCACTGCTGAGGTCCGTGGACTACGGCGCGACCTGGCAGTCGAGCACGATCGGCCTCGAGGGCGACTACGCGGCGACGCCAGCGCCGCTCGCCGCCGATGGCAACCACCCGGGCGTCCTGTACGCCGCGATGGGCAGCGGCCTCTGGAAATCGACCGATTTCGGCGCGAGCTGGAATCCCGTTCCGAACCTGCCGCTCGGCATCTACGGCATCGCCGGCATGGCGGTCACGGACGGTGCCGCGGGCGCGGTGCTGGTCGGCGCCTCCGACGACGTCGGCAACGTCTCCCTGCAGCAGAGCCGGGACGGCGGTACGACCTGGACGACGGGCGCCAGCCCCTTCGGCGCGGCGCCGTACCTGCTGAGTGCGGCGGGGGGCAACGCCTTCGCCTACCAGTGGCTCTACGTCGGGTGTTCGGACCCCTCGGTCCTCCAGTCCGGTGATTCGGGGCAGACCTGGACGCTGGTCGATGCGCCAATCGAGAACAGCTTCGACGCCGGGGATTGCATCAACATCTCCCCGACCGTGCACCGCCTGTACGTCGCCGATCCGTACGGCACCTACCTCAGCTTCGCGACGGACCTCGGCAGCCGGGGGTCCGGGCGGCACTGGCAGCAGCGCCCGCGCGATCCCTCGCAGGCGGCGGCCTGGGCCGCGATGCGCGGCGCGCGTAAGGGCGCGGTGCCCGCGACGCTTCGCGAGCACCGGGTTCGGGAACGCTAGGCGGCCGGCAACCCCGGAAAAACCGGCGCGAGCCGCGCGGCCAGGACCCCTCGGCGCAGGCGCGACCGGCCCGGACCGTGTTTTGCTGCACTGCAAAACGTTGACACTTCCGGGGCCTGACCACTAGAATCCCCGGCTCTTTGGGGCGGCTCCACTCGGCGCGGCTCCGCGAACGAATCGAACCGGGCCGCCGCGAGGCGGCCCGCTTTTCTCCGGCACCTTTTCGCCGGTCTGGCAGTGAGATTTCATGGCAACGACGAACCAGCTGATCCGCGACGGCCGCAACGACCCGGCGGTCAAGTCGAAGGTACCGGCGCTTGGTGCAAGCCCGCAGAAGCGGGGCGTGTGCACGCGCGTCTACACGACGACGCCGAAGAAGCCGAACTCCGCGCTTCGCAAGGTCTGCCGCGTGCGGCTGACGAATGGCTACGAGGTCACCTCGTACATCGGTGGCGAAGGCCACAACCTGCAGGAGCACTCGGTGGTGCTGATCCGCGGCGGCCGCG
>CAYNCY010000500.1:0-3141 GCA_964395195.1 uncultured Steroidobacteraceae bacterium | reverse complement strand
CGAGACCGGCGCCTTCTTCATGACGAAGTAGGGGAAGGTCATCTCGATGTGGCCGGTCTCGGCGTCGAGCCGCACGACCATTTCCTTGAGCATGTCCCGGAACGAGTCGACCGAGAGCTCCCGCTCGTGCAGGTGCAGGATCTCGACGAAGCGCGACATGTGCGTGCCCTTGAAGTTGTGGGGCAGGTACACGTACATGTTGAAGTTGGCGATGGTGTGCTGCTCGCCGCCCGAGCGGTCCTTGACGCGCACCGGATGAAAGATGTCCTTGACGCCGACCTTGTCGATCGCGATCTGCCGCGTGTCGGCACGACCCTGCACGTCCTCGATCGGGGCGGCGGCCTTGGGGTTCATGGTCGGGGTATCCATCGACATTCCATCCTGTCGCCCAGGGCGACTCTCAACGTATCGAGCGGAAAAAAATGATCCGCGCGCTCAGGCGCGCTGTTGCCGCGGCTGCCACCAGCGGTCGATCGCGACCCCGAGCGAGGCGGGATCGAGCCCCGCGGCCGCGAGGTTGTCGGCGCGCGAGCCGTGCTCGATGAACCTGTCCGGGAGTCCAAGCTGCAGCACCGGGCGCGCATAGCCCGCTCCCGAGAGCACCTCGAGGACCGCATCGCCCGCGCCGCCCGCGATCACGTTCTCCTCGATCGTGACGAGGTACGCATGCCGCTCGGCCATCCTGAGGATGAGGGCGGCATCGATCGGTTTCACGAAGCGCATGTTCACGAGCGTCGCATCGAGTCGTTCGGCGGTGGCAGACACCGCGTGGACCATGGTGCCGAAGGCGAGGATTGCAAGTCCCGAGCGCCCCTCGCGGCGGATCTCGGCCTTGCCGATCGGCAGTGCCTCCATCTCGGCGCGGATCGCAACGCCGGGGCCGGGTCCGCGCGGATAGCGCACCGCGGCGGGACCGCCGAGCGTGACGGCGGTGTAGAGCATCTGCCGGCACTCGTTCTCATCCGCCGGCGCCATGATCGTGAGGTTCGGCACGCAGCGCATGAACGTGAGGTCGAACGCACCCTGGTGCGTCGCGCCATCCCCGCCGACGAGCCCCGCGCGATCGAGCGCGAAGGTGACGGGCAACTTCTGCAGTGCCACGTCATGGATCAGCTGGTCGTAGGCGCGCTGCAGGAACGTCGAGTAGATCGCGACCACCGGCCGCATGCCCTCGCAGGCCAGCCCCGCGGCGAGCGTGACGGCGTGCTGTTCGGCGATCGCGACGTCGAAGTAGCGATCCGGAAAGCGCCGCGAGAATTCGACGAGTCCGGAGCCCTCGCGCATCGCGGGCGTGATGCCGACGATCCTCGGGTCCACCGCCGCCATGTCGCAGAGCCAGTCGCCGAACACCTGCGAGTAGCTGGGGCCGGTGCTCTTTTCCTTGAAGATGACGGCATTGGCCGCATCGAAAGGACCGGGCCCGTGCCACTTGATGGGGTCCGCCTCGGCGGGCGCATAACCCTTGCCCTTGCGAGTCACGACGTGCAGGAACTGGGGACCGTGCAGGTTCCGGACGTTCTTGAGGGTCTTCACGAGCCCGCCGACGTCGTGGCCGTCGATGGGCCCGATGTAGTTGAAGCCCATCTCCTCGAAGAGCGTGCCCGGAAGCACCATGCCCTTCATGTGCTCCTCCGAGCGCCGCGCGAGCTCCCACGCGGCGGGTATGCGCCTAAGGATCTTCTTGCTGCCTTCCTTGAGGCTCGCGTACAGGCGCCCCGAGAGCACCCGCGCGAAGTAGTTCGAGAGGGCTCCCACGTTCTCCGAGATCGACATGTCGTTGTCGTTCAGGATCACGAGGAGGTCGACGTCGAGGCTACCCGCGTGGTTGAGCGCCTCGAAGGCGAGCCCGGCCGATATCGCGCCGTCGCCGATGATCGCGACGTGGTGCCGCTCGGGTGCCGGCGTCCCGTCGGCCGGCGGCGGCGCGAGCGTGTCCGCGATCGCCATGCCGAGCGCCGCCGAGATCGAGGTGCTCGAGTGGCCGACGCCGAAGGTGTCGTATTCGCTCTCGGTCCGCGACAGGAACGGCGCGAGGCCATTGAGACCCTTGATCGTGTGCAGGCGATCGCGCCGACCCGTGAGCACCTTGTGCGGGTAGGCCTGGTGGCCGACGTCCCAGACGAGGCGATCGTTCGGCGTGTCGTAGACGTAGTGGAGCGCGAGGGTGAGCTCGACCGTTCCAAGACCCGCCGCGAAGTGGCCGCCCATCTGGCTGACGGTGGCGATGAGGTACGCGCGAAGCTCCTCCGCGAGCGCCGGGAGTTCCGCTTCCGGGACCCGGCGCAGGTCGGCCGGTGAATCGATCGCGTGGAGGTGCGGGTAGGGGTCGGACCCGGGCATGCCGCCAGTCTAACGGCTTCCGGAGGGCCCCGCCGGAGCCCCGCCGGAACGGGCCCTACGACTGCCGTTCGACGATGTAGCGGGCGAGGTGGGCGAGCGTTGCCGCGCGCGTCCCGAAGGGCTCGATCGCCGCGAGCGCGACGCCGAGGAGGGCCGCCGCGCGGGCCCTGGCGGCCGGGACCCCGACGGCGGCGGGGTAAGTGGGCTTATGTCGCGCGCGATCGGCGCCGACGGCCTTGCCGAGGAGGCGGGGGTCGCCCTCGACGTCGAGGAGATCATCGACGATCTGGAACGCGAGGCCGAGCGCGCGCGAGAAGCGCCCGAGGGTGGCGAGGTCGGAGGCGCTCGCGCCGCCCGAGAGCGCGGCGAGGGTCACGCTCGTCTCGATGAGCGCGCCGGTCTTGCGCAGGTGCATCGCCTCGATCTCATCCGCCGTGAGCGTCCGGCCGACCGCGGCGAGGTCGATCGCCTGGCCGCCCGCCATGCCGAGCGTGCCGCTGCCGGCGGCGAGCGCCCGGATCATCTCGACGCGGGCGGAGGCTTCCGCGGGCGCCGACGCGAGGCTCTCGAAGGCGAGGACCTGCAGCGCATCGCCCGCGAGGATCGCCGTCGCCTCGTCGAACTCCCGGTGGCAGGTCGGCCGGCCGCGGCGCAGGTCGTCGTCGTCCATCGCCGGGAGATCGTCGTGCACGAGCGAGTAGACGTGGATCATCTCGACGGCGGCGGCCGCGGCGTCGAGCGTCGCCGGGTCCTGCCCGTAGAGTTCGCCGACCGCGTAGACGAGCGCGGGCCGGATGCGCT
>CAYNCY010000499.1:0-3141 GCA_964395195.1 uncultured Steroidobacteraceae bacterium | reverse complement strand
CTGGCCAGCGCTTACGGCGCGTTCTTCGTCAGCTTCGGCGGCTCATTGAAGCGCCCGCGATTCTGGCTGGATGCGACTGCCATTCTCGCGGCGCTCATGGCGGCATTCTGGGCGGTCCTGCGCGGTTCAGCGGCACCGCTGGATCGCGCGCACGAAATTGGCAGGCAACTGGGCCTCCCATACGGCTTGATGCTGGCGACGATGATGACGATGGCGGCGATGCTCTGGATCCGTACGCCAGGGCTTCGGAACAGGCCCGCGATACTGCTCATCGTGATCGCGGGACTTGCGGAGGCGGCGTGGGAAATCGCGTGGCTGGCGGGATGGTTGATCGATGCCGACTTCGTTGGGGCGTTCTACAACCTCGGAGATGCGCTCTGCTTTGCCCTGATCTGCGCGGCAGCGGCCGCTGCGACCTTTCGTGACTCGATCGCCTCCGAAACTTCGGACACCGGGCGCAATGCCGACACCTTTCTACCCGCCTTGGCGACGCTCGTCTCGATCGCGCTGGTCGCCGGCTCCTTCGCGACGACCCGCACTGCAGACGCGTGGATTCTGGTCGGCCTGGTGCTCTTCAGCACCTTACTGCTCGTGGCGCGCCAGCGCAGCGTCCGCCGGGAGCTGGCCGTGCTGAATCACGCGTTGGCGGTACGCGACGCCGATGCGCGCCTCACGGAACTCGTCAGGAGGTCCACCGACGCGATCGTGGTCGTCGACGGCGCCGGGCTCTGCACGTATGCGAGTCCGGCGGCGGAGCACGTTTTCGGGACGGATCCCAACCTTCTCCTGAACAAGCCCGCCGCGCAGATCTTCGGTGACAATGATGAAGCCCGTGTGGCCGGGTTCGTTCGTGAGCTTCTCGGTACCCGCAATACCCGCGCTGAAACGGAAGTCGAGATTCGACATGCCTCCGGATCCAGCCGAGTGCTGCACGTCGTCGGCAGCGATCAGTTGGACAATCCGATGATCGGCGGAATCGTTCTCACCATCCGCGACGTCAGCGAGGCGCGACAACTCGAGCGCGAGGTTCTCGAGATGTCCAGTCGCGAGCGACTCAAACTCGCACGCCAACTTCACGAGGGCCTCGGCCAAGACCTGACCGGAACGGCGTTCTTGCTGCAGAGCCTGCGGAAGCGCTTTCCGGATGCGGGCGGCGCAGGTGGGGAGCTCGACCTTGTCCTGCAGCAGACCAACGACGCGATCGGCTCCGCGCGGTCTCTGGCCTACGGCCTCTCGCCGCTGCAGGTCGCACGCGGCTCGCTCGCTGCCGCGCTCGAAGGTCTCGCGTCGGAAAGCACGGCGCGCACGGGGATCGACATCTCGTTTCGCGACCAGGCCTCTGCCGAGAGCGTTGCTGACAGTGCGGCGGATCATCTCTACCGCATCGCTGAAGAGGCCGTTGCAAATGCGCTCGCGCACAGCGGTTGCAGCCGCATCGAGATAGCGCTCACCGAGGGCCGTGACCGCGTCACCTTGGCGGTGAGCGACAACGGAAACGGCGCGAGCCCGGTCCGCGGTCGAGGCTTGGGTCTGCGGATCATCGGGTACCGCGCTCGGATTCTAGGGGGCACCGTGAGCGTCGAGAGTCTCGCGGGCATCGGCACGCGAGTCAGAGTCATCGTTCCGCCGGCAGTGCCGACGAACGGCGGCGCCTGGCCTGATCGTTTCGGTGAGCCGCCAGCGGCCGGGCCCTCGTAGCCGAGCGTCGGCCTTCAGGCCCAGCCGACCGCTTCACGCCGGGATGCGCCCGAGAGCGCGAACTCCGTTCACATCAGGCGCTCCGAGACGCAGGACGAAGTCGAACCGGTCCAACGTCGCCTAGGGCAGGAAGTCCGCCTCGGGCACCCCATCGGCGAATGTCACCGTCGCCGGCCAGGCTGTCTCCGGTCGCGGGACGCTCGGCTGGGCGCCCGGAAGGCATCGTCGAGGCGATGGCGCCGGCATCGTGGTCGGGTACACGCACGCGCCGGCTCCGCGTCGCGCACGTGACCGATGGCGCAGCTCCTGACCCCACTTCCGGCTGACCAATTGGGCGAAAATCTGGAGTAGTTCTCATTTCTCCGGCGCAGACCGATCGCGGTTATAACCATCTGTTTATATTGATTATTAGCCCTCGTTCGGCCGCCGCGCGCAGAGCCCATTTCGGGCGACTACTCGGGATTTGACAGAACGTGAACGGCTCCCTTTCTAGGCAGGCGGCCGGTGGTTGATAACTAGAGTGTATGGCTACGCGTCCCACCCCTTGGCCGTTCGTCGAACCCCGGCTGTCTAGTGCCGGGACGGCGGACTACGACCGTTTGAACCATAGAAGTTCGACCCGGGGATCTCGAATCAAGCCTCGCGTTGTGCTGGCGGCTGCGCTGGCCGCGCTCGTGATTTCCTCGAAGGCAACCGCCACCTGCTTCGCCCTACCGGATCCAACGGTACAGCCCCTTGAAGCCATGGTGATTCGCGATGCGCGCAAGGCGATCGCATCGGCGGAGACGCTGCGCAGCGAACTGCTCCGGGATCAACGCGTCGACCCGCAGCGACTCGCATCGGTGTATGCGGTTGAGGCGAAGAGTTACAGCATGCTCGATCTCGATGCCGACGCCCGTGCCGCCGCACTGAAGGGGCTCGCTCTCGCGCCGGGCCAGACGGACGCCGTTCACCTCAACCTGCTCTCGACGTACGCGGAGAACCAGTTCGACGAGGAGGGACTCAAGAGCGCGTTCGTCAGCATCGAAGATGCCCGGGCACAGCAAACCCGCGGGTCGGCGGCCGACACTTGCCTGCTCGTGACGCTCGGGCAGATGCAGCACTACCAGGGTCGCGACGATCTCGCGATCGTCAGCCTGATTCAGGCATACGGCGCGACGGCCGCACCCGGGATGGCGGAGACGAGAGCACGCGCTGCCGCGGCCCTCGCGGTCGTTCTCGTCGCGACCGGCGACCTTGATCAGGCACTTGCGCTCAACCAGGACGTAATCGACTGGGACACGGCCAATAACGCGACGCAGCGACTGTCGGAATCCCGCTTCCGGCGCGGGGAGATTCTCGCGCGCAAGCGCGAATACGCCGCGGCGCTCGGGGAGTTCTCGGAGGTCCGCCGGCTCAGCGTGCAACTCGCCGACCAGCAGGGCATCGGCTTCGCGGACATGC
>CAYNCY010000498.1:0-3163 GCA_964395195.1 uncultured Steroidobacteraceae bacterium | reverse complement strand
GAGGCGGCCCTCGATGTGTTCGCCGAGCGTGGCTTCGCGGGCGCCCGGCTCGAGGACATCGCGCAGCGCGCGGGCGTCACCAAGGGAACAATCTACCTCTACTTCGCCGGCAAGGAGGAACTCTTCGAGGCAGTCGTCCGCCAGACGCTCGTGAGCTCGATCGCGCGCGGCCAGGCGACGTTCCGGGAGTTCGAGGGCCCGACGCCGGAGTTGCTGCGGATCGTGCTGACCGGCTGGTGGCACCGGGTGGTCCGCACCAAGGCCGCCGCGCTCGTGAAACTCATCTGCTCCGAGGCCAGCAATTTTCCCGCACTCGCGCAGTTCTATTTCGACAACGTCATTGATCCGGGCCGGCGCCTGCAGTGGCGGATCATCGAGCGCGGCATCGCACGCGGCGAGTTCCGCCCGGTCAATGTCGAGCACACGGTGATGATCATCGTCTCGGCATTCCTGTACGTGCAGCTGCACCAGGAATCCTTCGGCAAGGTGATCCCCGGAACCGCGATCGAGGGCGACGAGTTCCTCGAGTCCTTCATTGACTTCGTGCTGGCCTCGTTGCAGCCCAGGGAGAATCCGCAATGAGCACGCGCGTACTGGGTCTTGCGGCCAGCCTCGTCCTGCTCGCCGCCTGCGCATCGACGGGTCCGCGCGGTGCCGCGCCAAAGCCGCTTGCCGCCGACACGCTCGCCGGAGTCGCGCCGAGCGGTGCAACCCCGGTCGTCGCGGATCGCTGGTGGAGCGCCTTCGGCGATCCGCAGCTCGATGCGCTGATCGACGAGGGCCTCGCGAATTCTCCGACTGTCGCCGCGGCGATCGCGCGCCTCTCCGGCGCCGACGCGCTCGCGCGCGCGGCGCGAGGCGGCCGGCTACCCTCGACGTCCCTCGACGCGAGTGTCGAGCGCCAGCGCCTAAGCGAGAAGGGTCTCTACCCGCCGCCGTACGGCGGCATGACGCTGAACCTGGGCCAGGTCGGACTCGACTTCTCCTACGAGATCGACCTCGTGGGGCGCGTCAAGAACACGATTGCCGCGAGCGAGGCGGGCAGTGCCGCGGCGCGCGGCGACCTCGCTGCCGCGTGGCTCGGCCTCGAGGCCGGCATCGCGCGCACCTATCTCAAGCTCAATCGCAACTACGCTCTCGAGGACACACTGACCGCCGCCGCGGCGCGCCGGCGCGACCTCCTCGCGCTCACCGAGCAGCGGGTCCGCGCCGGGCTCGACACGCAACTCGAGATCGAGGAAGCGCGCGCGACCCTCGCCGCCGCCGAGGCGGACCTCGCGAGCGCGGCAGAAGACCGCGCGCTTCTCTCGAACGAGCTCGCCGCGCTCGTCGGTCAGGGTCCCGGCCGCGGCTCATCGCTGACCCGCCCGACGACGACGACACCCCGCGCCGTGGCAATGCCGCAGGAGATACCCGCCAACCTCGTCGCGCGCCGCCCCGACGTCGCCGCCGATCGCGCGCGCGTCGAATCTGCGGCCGCGCAAGTGCGCGTCGCGCGCGCCGCCTTCTATCCGAACATCAACCTCTCGGCATTCGCGGGCTTCCAGTCGATCGCGCTCGGCTCGCTGATCAGCGACGGCACGCGAGCCTGGAACGCTGGCCCCGCGATCAGCCTGCCGCTCTTCTTCACCGACAAGCTGCGCGGCCAGCTCGGCGCGCGCGATGCCGACTACGCGGGTGCGGTTGCAAAGTACAACGGCACCGTCATCGACGCCTTCCACGAGGTCGCCGATGCCGTCGCCTCGCTCAAGTACCTCGATCGCGAGCAGGCCGCCAACAAGGATGCGATCGCCGCGCTCGATCACGCCTACCAGCTCGCGCTCGAGCGCTACCGCGCGGGACTCGCGAACTACCTCACCGTGCTCATCGCCGAAGAGAACCTGCTGGCGCAGCGACGCGTCGGCGTCGATCTCGATGCCCGGCGTGCCGATCTCGCCGTCGCGCTCTTCCGCGCGCTCGGCGGCGGCTTCACCGCCTGATGATTTCCGGAGCCTGCCATGACTGACACCCCCACGACCCCCGCACCGAACCCGAACGCGCCGCCCCTGACGCCCTCGCGGCGCAAGCGCGCCCTGCAGGGCCTCGGCCTCCTCGTCGCGCTGATCGCGCTCGGCGTCGCGGGCTACTCGTTGCTGTTCGGCCGCTTCAAGGAGTCGACCGACAACGCCTACGTGGTCGGCAACCTCGTGCAGGTGACACCGCAGGTCGGCGGCACCGTCACCGCGATCCGCGCCGATGACACCGACTTCGTGACTGCGGGCCAGCCGCTCGTCGAGCTCGATCGCGCGGATGCGCGCGTCGCGCTCGAGCAGGCCGAGGCCGCGCTCGCCAAGACCGTGCGTGACGTGAGAGCCCTGTACGCCTCGACCGACGCGCTCGCGGCGACGCTCGCGATCCGCGACAGCGACTCCGCGCGCGCCCGCGACGACCTCGCCCGGCGCGAGTCGCTCGCGGCGACGGGTGCCGTGTCGGGCGAGGAGCTCGAGCATGCGCGCGCCGCGTTCGCAGCCGCCCGTGCCGCGCAGGCCTCCGCGCGCGAGCAGTGGGAGAGCAACCGCGCCCAGACCGAGGGCACCGACGTCGCCTCGCACCCGCTGGTCGAGCAGGCCGCCTCGCACGTGCGCGCGGCTTACCTCGACTACGCGCGTTGCGAGATCCTCGCGCCCGTCAGCGGCTACGTCGCCCGCCGCACGGTGCAGGTCGGCCAGCGCCTGCAGCCGGGTGCCCCGCTCCTCGTGATCGTGCCGCTCGATGGCGTGTGGGTGGAGGCGAACCTCAAGGAGAACCAGCTCAGGAACCTGCGCATCGGCCAGCCCGCGAAGGTGACTGCGGACGTGTATGGCACGTCCATCGACTACCAGGGTCGCGTCGAGGGCCTCGCCGCCGGCACCGGCAGCGTCTTCTCGCTGCTGCCCGCGCAGAACGCGACCGGCAACTGGATCAAGGTCGTGCAGCGCCTGCCGGTGCGGATCACGCTCGATCCCGAGCAGGTGAAGAAGCATCCGCTGCGCGTTGGCCTCTCGATGCGCGTCGAAGTCGAGACCAACGATCGCAACGGCGCGCAGCTCGCGGGCACGACGCCGGCAGGGACGAGTGCGCGCTTCAGCTCGGCCAACCAGGATCACGCGGTCGCCGATGCGGATGAGCGCGTCGCGGGCATCAT
>CAYNCY010000497.1:0-3169 GCA_964395195.1 uncultured Steroidobacteraceae bacterium | reverse complement strand
GGCACCTTCGCCTCGCCCGCGATCGCGCGCGCGAGCAGCGTCTTGCCGGTGCCGGGGCTGCCGACCATCAGCACGCCCTTCGGGATCTTGCCGCCGAGCTTCTGGAACTTGGCCGGGTCCTTCAGGAAGTCGACGATCTCCTTGACCTCTTCCTTCGCCTCCTCGACGCCCGCGACGTCGGCGAAGGTCACGTTGACCTGGTCCTCGTTGAGGAGCCGCGCGCGGCTCTTGCCGAAGCTCATCGCGCCACGGCCGCCCGCCCCGCCCTGCATCTGGCGCATGAAGTAGACGTAGACGCCGATGAGAAGCAGGACCGGGAACGCGGAGATGAACAGCTGGCCCCAGAACGTCGTCTTGTCGGGGGGGGCCGCGCCGAAGTTCACGTTGTGCTTCTGCAGGAACGTGATCAGCTGGGTGTTCGAGGTCTCGGGGCTGTAGGTGATGTAGAGGTCGCTGTTGACCCGCTGGCCCGAGATCTGCTCGCCCTTGATCTGCGCCGTGCGGATCGAGTTGTTCTCGACCTCGCTCAGGAACTGCGAATACTGGATTTCGGTGGGCCCCGCGCTGCGCGGCGAGAAGTTCGAGAACACCGCGAGGAGGACCACCGCAATGACGACCCAGAGGATGATGTTCTTCGTCAGATCGTTCAAAGCAAGCTCCTGACGGGGCTCAAGAATGACTTCACAAAATCACGTTACAGGATCCGCCGACCCGTCGCTAGCAGATACATCTCGGCACTTCGCGCGCGCGAGGCCGGTGGTTTCTTCATGCGGACCTTGGTGAACTCACCGCGGACCCGCTTGAGGTAGCCATCGAATCCCGCGCCCTGAAAAATCTTCGCGAGGAACACGCCTCCCGGCCTCAGAACCTCGAGCGCGAACTCGAGGGCGAGCTCGGCGAGGTCGAGCTGCCGGGGCTGATCCACAGCATCGATTCCGCTCATGTTGGGGGCCATGTCCGACATCACAAGATCGACCGGTCGCCCTTTTAGGTGCTCCCTGAGGGCCTCCAGAGGGCCCGGCTCCCGGAAATCCCCGAGGAGGACCTCCACTCCGGGCATCGGATCCATCGGCAGGATGTCGAGCGCGTAGACAGATCCCTTACCTTTCAATGCCTTAGCCGCGTACTGGCTCCACCCTCCCGGGGCGGCGCCGAGGTCGACGATCAGCATCCCTGCCTTTATGAGGCGTTCGGCGGCGTCGAGTTCCTCCAGCTTGAACGCCGCGCGTGACCGGAACCCTTCCTTGTGGGCCCGTTTCACGTAGGCATCCTCGGCGTGCTCCTTGAGCCACCGCTCGCTCGACTTGCTCCGCTTCGCCATCCCGAGGCTCCCTCGACCGCCCGTCCCGCCAGGCCCACTCTCTTATAATGCCGTGATGCAGCTGAACGAACGGCAGAAGAAGCACCTCCGGCGCCTCGGGCACGCCCTCCACCCCCTCGTGCAGATGGGTAACGCCGGCCTCACCGACGCCGTCGCCGCGGAAATGGACCGCGCGCTCGAGCACCACGAGCTCGTGAAGGCCCGTGCGCGGGTCGGGGATCGCGGCGCGCGCGACCAGGCCCTCGAGGGCCTCGCGGCGCGCACCTCGAGCCTGCTCGTGCAGCAGATCGGAAACGTCGGGCTCTTTTTCCGGAAAAACGCGACCCTGACCCGGATCGTGCTCCCCGACTAGCCGGCGGCGACGCCCGCGAGCCCGAGCACCCGCGCGGTTGGTGCGGCCGCCGCCGCGAGCAGGAGCTGCACCCGTCCCGAGGGCAGGTACGCGACGCCCCGCTCGACCAGCTGCGCGAGTGCCGGGCGATCGAGGCGCGTCGCATCGACGAGCGCCACCTCGAGGCGCCCGGCCACGACCGCAACGGCCGTCACGTTCGCCGCGCCACCGAGCGCGGCGAGGAGCGCCGCTCCCTCAATCGCCCTGCCCTCCGCCACGAGCGGTACCGCGGGCGCCGCCGGCGGCACGACCGACGCCGGCAACTTCATGTGCCGGCGGATCTCGCCCGCGACCTGGTCGGCGATCGGGCCGAGCACGACCTGCACGGCATTCGGGGCGGGCTTGATGACGCCGCGCGCCCCGAGCGCCGTGAGCTTGGCGCCATCGATGCGCGCGTGGTCGACGACGATGAGCCTGAGCCGCGTCGTGCAGGCATCGACCGAGGTCAGGTTCCCGGCACCGCCGAGCGCCGCAACGAAGCTCTCCCCGCGCGCGCCTCTGGGCTCGGCGGTGATCGCGGCAGGCGGCTCGCGCTCACGACCCGGCGTCGCGAGGTTGAAGCGGACGATGCCGTAGCGGAAGAGCCCGTAGTAGAGCCCGAAATAGACCACGCCGACGGGGAGGAGCCAGAGTGGTCGCGTCGCCTGCGAGAAGTTGAGCACGTAGTCGAAGAGCCCGGCCGAGAAGCCAAAACCGAGGTGGATGCCAAGCGCGTGCATCAAGACCATCGCAAGCCCGGTCAGCACCGCGTGGAGCGCATAGAGCACCGGAGCGAGGAACATGAACGTGAACTCGATCGGCTCCGTGACGCCGGTCAGGAGCGAGGTGAGGCCGATCGAGAGCAGGAGGCCCGCCACCGCCTTGCGACGCTCCGGCTTCGCGGCCCGGTACATCGCCAGGCACGCGCCCGGGAGCCCGAACATCATCACCGGGAAGAATCCGCTCATGAACGCGCCCGCACTCGGGTCCCCGGCAAAGAAGCGCTTGAGATCGCCCGTCACGCCGTGGAAGTCGCCGAGCAGGAACCACGCGAGGTTGTTGAGGATGTGGTGGAGGCCCGTCACGATGAGCGCGCGGTTGAGGACACCGTAGGCGAAAAGGCCCCACGAGCCCGAGCGCACGATCGCGTGACTCAACGCATCCATTCCCGCCGCGAGCACCGGCCACCCGAAGCCGAAGGCGACCGCGACGAGAAGCCCGATGCAGCCCGTTGCGATCGGCACGAAGCGCCGTCCGCCGAAGAACGCGAGATAGCTCGGCAGTTCGATCTCGCTGAAGCGGTTGTACGCGAGCCCCGCGATCACGCCCGAAAGGATGCCGACCGGCATGCTGAGCTTGCCGAGCTGCTGCGTGCGCCAGGCGTCCCCGGCGAGCTTGGCCGCCCCCACCGCGAGTCCCTGCGTGACGTCGGGCGGAACGCTGAGAATGACCTCTGCGCCCTTCGTCGCGACCAGGAA
>CAYNCY010000496.1:0-3193 GCA_964395195.1 uncultured Steroidobacteraceae bacterium | reverse complement strand
CTGCTCACGGCGACCAAGCTCCTCTCGGTCGCGCCCGGGCGGTACCGCGATGCGACGGTGGCCGGCATACGCCTCCTCCTCAAGTCCGCGGGCGCGACGGGCGCGGCGATCGAGCGCGTGCGCGTCGGCAGCACCGTTGCCACCAACGCGCTCCTCGAGCGCACGGGCGCGCGGACCGCGCTCGTCACGACGCGCGGGCTAGCCGATGCGCTCGCCATCGGCACCCAGGAGCGGCCCGAGCTCTTTCGACGCGACATCCGCCTGCCAGCGCCGCTCTATACCCGGGTGATCGAGGCGGATGAGCGTGTCAGCGCCTCGGGCGAGGTGCTCGCGCCGCTCGACGGCGCGGCGCTGGGCGCTGCCCTCAAGGCGGCGCGCGCGGAGGGCTTCACGAGCCTTGCGATCGTGTTCATGCACGCCTGGCGCTATCCGGCGCACGAGCAGGCGGCGGCCGCGCTCGCGCGCGCGGCGGGTTTCGAGTCGATCGCGGTCTCGCACGACGTCGCCCCGCTCGAGGGCCTGGTCCCCCGCGGCCAGACGACGGTCGCGGATGCCTACCTCGCGACGCTGGTGCGCGGCTACGTCACGACGCTCGCGGGCGAACTCGCCGAACTCGATCCCGGCGTCAGGCTCGAGCTCATGCAGAGTCACGGCGGGCTCGCCGCGAGCGAGGCCTTTCGCGGCCCGAACGCGGTGCTGTCGGGTCCCGCGGGCGGACTCGTCGGCATGGTCGAAACCGGCACGGCGGCGGGCTTCAGGCGGCTGATCGGCTTCGACATGGGCGGCACCTCGACCGATGTCTCCCTCTACGACGGCCGCTACTCGCGGCGCAGCGAACTCAACGTCGCCGGGGTCCGGCTGCAGGTGCCGGCGCTCGACATCCACACCGTGGCCGCCGGCGGCGGCTCGGTGCTCAAGTTCCTGGACGGGCGCTGCGCGGTGGGACCTGAGTCCGCAGGTGCGGTGCCGGGACCGGCCGCGTACGGCCGCGGCGGCCCGCTCGCGGTCACCGACATCCACGTGCTGCTCGGGCGCCTCCGGCCCGAGGAGCTGCCGCAGGTGTTCGGTGCGAGCGGCGCGGAGCCCCTCGACGTCGCGGCGGTGCGCGCGCGATTCGCGGCGCTCTGCGCCGAGATGAATGCCGCGACCGGTACGCCTCAGTCGCCGGAGGACGTCGCCGCGGGCTTCCTCACGGTTGCGGTCGACACCATGGCGAACGCGATCAAGCACGTGAGCCTCACCGCCGGCCACGATCCGGCCGACTTCACGCTCGCCTGCTTCGGCGGCGCGGGCGGCCAGCACGCCTGCCGCGTCGCCGCGGCGCTCGGCATCCGCACCATCTTCATCGACCGCTTCGCGGGCGTCCTGTCGGCGGTCGGCATCGGCCTCGCGCAGCCGCGGGCGCTCCGGCGCGGGACGCTCGCCCAGCCGCTCGGCGCGGACGGCATCGCCGCGGCGCGGAGCCTCGCGAGTGAGCTCGCGGCGCGCGCCGAGGGCGCGCTCGAGGGCGCGGCACTCGCCGCGCGCGAGACGCGCGCGGAGATTCGGACCGCCGACTCCGATGTCGCGCTCGGCGTCGAGTTCGGCACGGCTGAGTCGATGGCGGCGGACTTCCGCGAGGCGCACGCGCGCCGTTTCGGCTACCGGCCCGATCCCGCGACGCCGCTCGTCATCGCCGCGGTCAGCGTCGAACTGATCGGCGCCGCGGGTGCCGCGCTGCCGGCACCGCCGCCCGTCGCGCCGGTCACGGGGGTCGCGCCGACCGTGAGCGCGTGGTTTGAAGGCGCGTGGCGCGAGGTGCCCCTCCTGCGGCGCGAGGCGCTGCCCGTGGGCACGCGCCTCCGCGGTCCCGCCATCATCGGCGAGGCGACGGGCACCACCGTCGTGGAGCCCGGTTGGGACGCGGAATTGGTCGCGGGCGGCGGGCTCGTGCTTCGGCACGACGGCAGCCACGCCGCGCAACGGCTCGACCTCGGCCGCGCCGACCCCGTGCTGATCGAGGTGTTCGGCGGCCTCTTCATGCACGTCGCGGAACAGATGGGCACCGTGCTCCGCCAGGCGGCGAGCTCGGTCAACATCCGCGAGCGGCTCGACTATTCATGCGCGGTGTTCGATGCCGACGGGCGCCTGGTCGCGAATGCGCCGCACATGCCCGTGCACCTGGGGTCGATGGGCGCGAGCGTGCGCGCGGTCAGGGACCTGCACGGCGCATCGATCCGGCCCGGCGATTCATTCCTCGTCAACTCACCCTACGCGGGCGGCACCCACCTCCCCGACCTCACGGTCGTGAGCCCGGTGCACCTCGACGACGCCCCGGCGGCGACGTTCTGGGTCGCCTCGCGCGCGCACCACGCCGACATCGGCGGCGTGACGCCAGGCTCGATGCCACCGTTCAGCCACCGCATCGACGAGGAAGGCGCGCTCTTCGACGGCGAGCGGATCGTCAGCGCCGGGCGCTTCGACGCCGCGCTCGTGCGTGCGGTGCTCGCACGCGGGCCGTACCCCGCCCGCAGTCCCGACCGCAACCTCGCCGACCTCGCCGCGCAGCTCGCCGCGAACGCGCGCGGGAGCTCCGAGCTCGCACGCCTCGTGCGCCAGCACGGGCGCGACGCGGTCAGTGCCTACATGGGACACGTGCAGAAGAACGCCGAAGCGCGCGTGCGCACGGCGCTGAAGGCGCTGCCGATGGCGGGACTGGGGCCCGTCCGCCACGAGCGCGAGCTCGACGGTGGCGAGCGGATCGTCGTCACGATCGACGTCGATGGCGAGAGGGGCGCAGCGCGCATCGACTTCACGGGCACGTCGGCGCAGTCGGGCAACAACTTCAATGCGCCGCGCGCGGTCTGCACGGCCGCGGTCCTCTACGTATTCCGGACGCTCGTCGACGGCGACATTCCGCTCAACGAAGGCTGCCTCGCGCCGCTCGAGCTCGTGATCCCGGCGGGATCGCTGCTCGATCCCCGTTCCCCGGCGGCGGTCGTCGCCGGCAACGTCGAGACCTCGCAGGCGATCGTGGATCTCCTCTACGGCGCGCTCGGCGTGCTTGCCGACTCGCAGGGCACGATGAACAACTTCACCTTCGGCGATGCCGACTGCCAGTACTACGAGACGATCGCGGGCGGCGCCGGCGCGGGACCGGGATTCGACGGGGCGAGCGGCGTGCAGACGCACATGACGAACTCGCGGCTCACGG
>CAYNCY010000495.1:0-3200 GCA_964395195.1 uncultured Steroidobacteraceae bacterium | reverse complement strand
CGTCGAGGTCAGCGCGGGCACGGTTGCGTGCGCCGACTCCATTCCGCCGCCGACAGATGCGACGAGCCGGCCCGAACTCGAGTACGCGTTCGAAGCCGCCGTTATGCGCATCGCTCCATCCACGGCCTCAAGGAGCATGAAGTCCTCCTCGATGACCTGGCTGAGCTGCAACAAGGGTTCCGGCGCGTCGTCCGCCGGGCTGCATTCAGCGCCCGTCGCGAGCGCGCGAAGTCCCGTGTCGGTGCGCACGAAGTGCTGCGGATGGTCCCGAAGCAGATGCGCGGCGACCCGCTCCCGAAGCTCCTGCTGCGCAGGCCGCGAGCTGGGAAGTGTCCGGTAGTAGCGATCCGGATGCTCCGCCACACGTTTGCGCTTTTCACGCATGTTGGATGCGTAGTCCGCCTCCATCGTGATCCACCGCTCCCAGCCAAACGGTCTCAGGCCAAGTTCGAATCCAGCCGCAGCCCAGCGATACGGGCGGTAAAACGGACGGCAGCGTTCTCGCGTGCTGGCGCGCATCTGGCTCGCTTCGCGGCTCCTATGACACGCCGCCGCGGCAGCCTGAGGCCGCGGCGCACCGGCCGCGCGGGTAATGCACTCCGGCCGGGATCGATCGAAATCGGGCGGTGGCAGCGGGGCGCGTGACGACGGTCACCGAGCCGCCGGTCGTCCGATCGTCCCGTCCAGCCCCGTCGCTTCGAAGCCGAGGAACATCCTCAGATTCTCGAGCCGGCCCTGCGCCTCCATCGTGCGGCTGGCGAGATCGTCCAGATCGCGCGAATTGAGCGTCTCGAGCGGTGCGCTCGCAGCAATCGCACCGCCAATCTGGAGCGTCGTTTCAAAAGCGTGCATCGCGTCCATTTCGGAGGCGAGGATGCCGTGAAACCAGGCGTACTGCTGCAATTCGTCGTGGGGCATCAGTGCCAGCGATCCGCTCTGCCGCGCCGCCTGCCACGGGCCGTCCCGCGTGGCGTGGAACCCTACGGAGTAATCCAGGCGGGTTCCGGCAGTCGCAGCATGCGAGCGTGCGGCTTGGATGGCCACGAGGTCCTTGGCGAGCGACTGCTGGATCCGCGCGGCTTCGGCGACGTTCGCCTGCCATGCCGACCGGTTCTCCGCCATCTCCGTCGCCAGCTCGTGCCGCGCCTCGGTGAGCAGATGCCGCTCGTGCAGGTACTCGGTCAGCTTTTCGAGCGTCAATGCGAGGAGCAGTCCGATCGCTATGGCGGCGATATGGATGACGAAGTCGCGCCAGTTGTGAGTTGCGCCGTGCGGTGCATGAACATCGAGCATTCCCGTGCCCCCCAACTAGACGCGCCCGGTCGCGAGAATGCATACATTGCGGCGGGGGCGCAAACAGACCTGTGATTGATGCGTCGCGTTCTGAGGAGTCGGAAAGGATCCCGGCTGGCCCGGCGCTTGCGTCGCGCTGCGGAAAGCGCCACAACGATCCGTCGTCACTCGGGGGGCGTGTCGATTTTCCACGGAACCCAGTCTTTGCATTCACTCACACGGCTCTTGTGCGTACGGCCGCGCTTGGTCTCGTACACATTCTCTAGCATCGCCCTGTAGCTGCTCCAAGCTTCGTACGCATGCGAGAACGCGACTGATTGTTCCCACTTGGTCTCCCTTGGGTGGCTCGCGAGCATCGCCCGATAGCCAGGGATGACCTCCTCGCAGGCTTTCGCAAGCCCGAGGAATACGGCGACTGCTTCTGGTGTGGTCGACAGATCAACGTTCTGATCCTCGGACTCAATGCTGCGAATGAGCAGGCGACACTCGGGCTCCGACGACGGCCCCGAGCCCTCGGCAACCACCTTCCGCCACTCGGCCTTCCCCTTCTCGACGGCTATGCGATCGTCAGGAGACATCGGCGGAAAATCGTGTCTCGCGATCCAGCTCTTCAGGGCTTGAGCGAGCTGATCGTGCATCCTCGGGTGGTCGTCCGAGCAGCGCTCAATCGACGCTGCTGCAGCGACGAAAACGGCCGCCTCAGTGACCCCATGCGCGGACGCATTCGCCGGCGCCCACGCGCAGCCGAGGATGACCAACAAGCGAGCGATGAGAGACTGCTGCACGTCCCGCTGTCTCCGTTTTCGCCGACCCGGCGTCGGCCAACATGGAGTCTAACCCGAGCGAATATTGGCTTCGTGACAACCGTCTAGAGTCAACCGGCATCGACGACGGACTTCTTGCCGGCGCACGATCCGGCTGTGGCACCCTTGCATCAATGCGCACGATTCGAACCCGCGGGCGGCGATGGTGGCTCGGAGCGATCGCCGCGGCGTTGGTCGCGGGCCTGGCCACGTTGTTGCTGCGCTCTATGCTCGAGCACGCGGTGCGTGCGCGGATCGAATCCATGGCCGCACGCCAAGGCATAGTCGCCCGAATCGGGAGGGTAGATGTCGGTGTCTGGCCGTTGCTGCGACTGGAGGGATTGGATCTCGACCTCGGTCACGGATTGCGTCTGCATGCCGACACGATCGCGGCCACGTGGCCCGGCCGCCTGCGACTTGCAGTTCGTGCCGCCACGCTCGCGGGCCCGGCAGAGGTCAGCGTCAGCTCGCTGGCCAGTGCCTGGGACCTGGCGGGCGTTTTCGGCGAGGACCTCCGGCTCTCGCTGGTGGAGCCACAAGCCGGCCTCGCCATTCGCAAGCGGGCGGATCCTGCGGGCAGCGCGTGGAGCGTCGAGGCTCGTGGCCTCGACGTTGGCCGACTGCTCGATGTGCGGCGCGGGGCCTACCCGCTACTCGATGGTGGAATCGCGGACGGCCGCGTGGACGTTCAGGCCGGCACCGATGCGCTTCGCTTCCACGTGGACATCCGCTCGCGCGGCACGCGCTTGCCAGCGCTGGCAGGTAACGCCGCCGATGAACCGCAGCTCGGTGATCCGACGGACGCGACCGTACAGTTCGATGGCGCCTGGCGGCGCGCCAAGGGCACGATCGAGATCCCGGAGATCCACTCTACAGTTGCCGGTGCGGCCCTGTCGGGCGCGCTCACACTGAGCGATCTCGACACCGATCCGGATGTCGATCTCGCACTCGGCGCGCGGCTGGACTTCGCGCAGCTGCTGGGGACATCGGGGCTCGAGGTGCCGGAGAGCCTGGGAATCGCGCCCGGCGGTAGCCAGGACCTTGGCTCGGCCACGGTCGACGTGCGGGTACGCGGACGGCTGGCGGACCCTGCCTCTCTTTCGG
>CAYNCY010000494.1:0-3206 GCA_964395195.1 uncultured Steroidobacteraceae bacterium | reverse complement strand
AAGTGTTTGATGACTTGGATTTCAACGTGTATTCGCACCAGAAGTGGGATGAGCTCAAGAAGAGCCATTCATCGGACATTCTGGTCCACTACCCGGACGGTCACACGAGCAAGGGGATTGCCGCGCACATCGAGGAGCTCAAGAAAGTGTTCACGTTTGCTCCGGACACGCGCGTGAGCGCTCATCCCGTCAAGTTTGGCGCCGGCGAGTGGACATCGGTGATTGGTGTCATGGAAGCGACGTTCACAAAGCCCCTCGATTTTGGCAACGGCAAGTCGCAGCCTCCGACGGGAAAGAAATTGAAGCTACAGATGGCGACCGTCGGCCACTGGAACAAGGACTGCGTGATGGATGAGGAGTATCTCTTCTGGGATAACACTGCCTACGCTCAACAGTTGGGAATCGGTCAGTAAGACAATCTGGTCGAGCGGGCGGGGATGGTGATCCCCGCCAGTCATAGCGCGCAGGTACTCGACCTGGATCGGTAAAACACCGCGGCCTTCCTCGCGGTCATGACGCGGGGTCAGTATCGAATCTCAGGAGTCGTGGACGCAGAACTAGGCCCGCGCCGCGTGTGCGCTTGTTAGTTGGCTGTAACTTTGCACATTAAGTGGCACCAAAATAGCCACGCTAGTTGGCACCGAAGTCGCACAATCTCCGGGATCCGCTGACCCACAGTGTCAAATATCGCGGCGAAATCAGTGCCAATTATTGTGGCGAGTCATAGGCGTTCGTAGCGGAGGGAGGCCCCGTCGGCGCCGCCTGCTGCACCGCAGCGAACTGCGGATAATTTAGAGATAGAGTTGCGTTCCGATATAGAGGCTAAGTAGAGATGCCCGCTTTCGGCTAGACACGGATGTCCGCCTCCGCTGTTCGACTAACGAACGTCGGATGCTCCAAGGGTGCGGGCCTGAGGCTCGAAAGTTAGGCCATTCTACCAAGGAAGGGGCCCGTCCAGACTCCAGCGCCCACGGAAACGCGCTTGACGTTGACTAGCGCTGCGGCTGCCGCGCATCGTGCTCGACCTGCGCAAAGTGCGTGGCGACGTACCGCCCAACTTCACGCCCCATCGCCGTCCCAACGCGTGCCGAAGAACGATAGTGAAAGCCCGCCCAGACACGCGCGTTCGCGACCTCGCTTGCGAACGCATCGAGCGACGACCAGTGATGCGTAACCCCAGGGGCCGTCGCACTCGTCAGCGACACCTCTTGGAGAGTCCCCAGCCCACCAGATGACTCGATAACGGCAACTGCGGCTCCGCTCAGAATGCAATGGGCACACGGATACTCCGGATGCACGGGCGTCGCCTCCAGTGGCTGCCACGCCGGGTCCCTCTCGGTCGCCGGGTTACCGTCGATATCGCCGTTGCGGATCGCCGTGATCGGGCGCCAAAACTCGTAGTGGTACTTGGCGTCGAACACGGCGATATAGGCATCGGTCATTGCGACCGCAAAAGAGGCCATGAACCGGGCGCTCTCCACCAGCGGCAGATGGCGCGCGATGATGAGCTGGCGGGCAATCGGGTGATAAGCCTGAGGTCCTGTCATCAGCCAGAACCTTGCCGTCTCGGTCTGCTCCGGCGTACGCACCACACTACTGCGCGCGCCGTACGCTTTTACCTCATTGAAATCGGACGCCCACTCCGGGCTGGCAAGCGCGACCGGTGGCCCGGGACGAAACTGATCCGGGCGGTCAAGCACGAACGGGCGCAGCGTCGGCCAAGTTGCTGCCACCATCGTGGCCGTCGGCACGTACACCCCGGGTTGAGTACGCGGGCGGTAGGAGTCGACGGCGGTCGCGCCGTCGGCAGCACGGGACTCGAATACCTGCAGCGCAACCCGTTCACCGAGCTGCAGCCCTTTTGCCACGGAGTCGCGCGACGCGGATAGCCCGCTCACGTAGTCATTGAGCGCCGATTTGATGTCGGTGGCGGCTTGCGGATGGAGCTTCTCGAGCGCGGTCGCTGCCGCACCTGCGGCGGCGGCCTCCGCCGACGCTCCGCCGACATTCTCTTCGCGAACCAGGTGGGGCCGGTATTTGCGCTCGATGGAATTTACCGCGTCGAACATCGCAATATCGATGATGGCTGTTTCACGTTCGCCGAGCGCGGCCGGCGACGCCATTGCCGATGCTTTCGCGTCCCAGTCGGTAATGACATCCGCGTAACACGGCAGGGCAGCACCGGCAAGGGCGGCGAGTGCTGCGAAGAGCATCGTCGGCCGCTGGCGCCGCAGGGGCGGAGAGCTGTCTTTGTTCATGGCGTTACCTTGGGTGCGAGTGAGGCTGACTGACGGTGCCAATCTGTGCGCGACGACGACGACGCACAAGTCTAATAATTGTACTGGTCGCGTCCGGCGATCTATGCTTACGTGAGGTCCTGCGCAATCCAAGGTGACCGCGATGGAAGGCTATGGTCAATATTGCCCGCTCGCGAAGGGCGCTGAGGTATTCGCGGAACGCTGGACGCCATTGATTCTGCGGGAGCTCTTCCGGGGCAGCACGACATTTAACGACTTACACCGGGGCGTGCCGACGATGTCGCGCTCACTACTCAGCAGCCGACTGAAAAAACTCGAGGCGTGCGGGGTCCTTGAGCGGCGCCTGAGGGGCCCAAGTGCTCACTATGAACTGACACCTGCCGGCCAGGAGCTTGGGCCGGTCGTGACGCAACTCGGGACATGGGCGCAACGCTGGTACCGTTCGACGTTCCGTCGCGCCGAACTCGATGTGGGCGTGCTTATGTGGGACATCCGATGCACGGTTGATCCGCATGCTCTGCCTGCGGTGCGCACGATCGTCCAGTTCACATTCTCGGACTTGCCGGCCAGCTCCCGCGCGTGGTGGCTGGTCACTGGAGAGGGTGAGGTGGACCTGTGCCCAGTCGACCCGGGCGATGAACCTGAATTGCAGATTCGCACGACATTGCGAACGATGACGCGCGTGTGGATGGGAGACCTTGCGATCGGCGCTGCACAGCGAAGCGGCGCGCTGTCCGTTGTCGGGCCGCACGAAATGCGGCGACGCCTTGGGGGTTGGTTGCGGCTCAGTCCCTATGCTCCGGTTGCCGATGCGCGTCCTACCTCACAACTGACAGGCTCCCAACAAACTGGACACCGCGGACTGTGAGTTTTGCGACAACCTCGGGCTCGATCGACGGAGGTTCTGTCGTGAAGCAGAAGCGGTTTACGGTCGAACATATTACCGGG
>CAYNCY010000493.1:0-3209 GCA_964395195.1 uncultured Steroidobacteraceae bacterium | reverse complement strand
TCGCAATTGACCGTGTAGGTTCCTACATTCGTGCCGGTGACGATTGTCCGAGCTCCCGTCGTCGACCCGGGTGTGGGCTCGTTCAGTGTGAACGTCCCGGTCAGGTTGCCGTCACCATCGAAGTTGCGTATCGCCAACGCGAGAGCGGCGTTGGCTCCATAGGTTACAACCACTGCATACGTGCCCTTCAGGCTGGCAAGGTTGTAACACCGCGAGTCATCATCTTTGGCGTTCGCGACGGACGCGACGAACATGACGAGGGAGACCAGCGCCGCCCGTGCGGCCAGACGTTTGTTGTTCAGCATTTGTTTTTCTCCATGGTTTGGACCGAAATCGGTAATAGGAAGATCGCCGGCAACAACGGAAGCGATGCCGGCGTGCCCGTCTGACGTGTCGTTGCAGGTCATCTGCAGGAACTAGCGGCCATTCCGTTCAAACCACACGTGAATCGCGGCACACGAAGACTGTCTGCCGGAGCCCGCTGCTGCATGACAACAAGCCAAAAAATAGCCCAATGGGCGGTGCAGGCCGCATAGAATTCATCTCAAGGGGCGCATGAGCCCCAGGGAAGGGGTCTGGGTGGCGTCTCAAGCGGCTTGCCCGTCGCGGTACCGCATCGCCGATCTCGTGATCGACGTCAGCCAGCGCAGCGTGCGGCGGGGTACGGCGGATATCTACCTGCCAAAGCTCTCCTTCGAGTTGTTTGTGGTGCTTCTCGAAGCCGCGCCGAACATCGTGTCGAACGACGAATTGGCGCGCCGTGTGTGGAAGGGCGCGCTCGTCTCTCCGGAGTCGGTCACCCAGCGCATCAAGTTGCTTCGCGATGCCCTGGGAGACGACCCTGCGGCGCCCAAGTACATCGTCGGACTCCGTCGCCAGGGGTACCGGATCCTGCCCGATAAGACCGTCGAGCCGGCCGACGCCGGGCCGGTGCCGCCGTCGAACGGCTCCGCCGGACACGAGTCGGCCTCCGATCCGGCGGTATCCAAGTCTGTGCCCGCGGGGCGCGGACGGGTAGCGCTCCTCTTCGCGGCCGTGTTCTTGGCCGGCGGGTTGGCCTACCTCGCGTTCCACGGCGCGCGCCGCATCGTGGATGGTCCGGCGCAGGCTCGATCGCCGCCATCCGCGGCGATGCCAGCGTCAGGTGCACTGCCAGCAAAAGCGGCGGCGGCCGACTCGCTACCGCCTCCGAACTCGGTTGCCGTCCTGCCGTTCGTGGACATGAGCGAAAAGCAGGACCAGGAGTATTTCTCGGACGGGCTCGCCGAGGAATTGATAGATCGCCTGGCCCGCATCACTCACCTCAAGGTGATTGCGCGAACCTCATCGTTTCAATTCAAGGGAAAGAGTGAGGACGTGCGGAGCATAGCCGCAAAGCTGGGCGTTGCGAACGTGCTGGCAGGGAGCGTCCGGAAATCCGGGACTTCGCTGCGGATTACTGCCGAGCTCATTCAGGCATCCGATGGCACTTATCTGTGGTCGCATTCATACGACGAACCCGTCGCCGATCTCTTCAGGATCCAGAAAAGCATTTCGGAACAAGTGGCCCAGGAGCTGGAGTCCACGCTGACGGCCGATTCCAGTGCGTCGACGAAGACGCCAAAGCTCGACGCTTACGAAGCCTTACAGAAGGGGAACTACTTTTGGCGGCGCAACGACGTAGGTGACGAGGCTCGCGCGCTCGCATTCTACCTGGAGGCCACGCGCCGCGACCCAGGCTACGCACGGGCCTGGGCGGCAGTCGGCTACGTGTATATCTCCCTTGGCGTCGGCGGATCGATGGCCGCTTCGGAGGCGCGCTCGAAGTCAATGGCAGCCGTGCAGCGGGCGTTGGCAGTCGACCCGGATTCCGCCCAGGCGCACGGTGTGCTGGGCAAGATCTATCGGGATATCGACTGGGACTGGAAGGCGGCCAAGCAGGAGTTCGATCGCGCGGCCAGCCTGGATCCGAACGGCGGTTGGGGCGAGGACAGTGGCTACCTGAGGTGGATCCTCACCGGCGACCTGGACGAGCAAATCGTCACTCTGCGGCAGCGACTCCGCCGCGACCCGCTTGATCCAAATATTTTCGTGGATTTGGGCGTCGCATATCGGGCAGAGCGGCGCTATCAGGAGTCCGCCGACAGCTTCGAGCGCGCACTGGAGCTGTACCCGCGTATTGCCGGCGCCAAGTCCGAATACGCCGGGACTCTCGTCTTGCTGGGGCAGCCGGAGAAGGCGTTGGCTGCTGCCCAGTCGGATTCTGATAAGGACAGCCGATTGGGCATACTGCCGTGCATTTACTGGAAGCTGGGCCGCAAAGCGGAGTCCAGCGCCTCGCTCAAGCAGCTCGAAGCGCATGCCGCGAATTCCGCGTACACCATTGCGGGCATGTACGCCTGCCGCGGAGACGCAGACCGCGCATTTGAGTGGTTGGAACGCGCTCGCCGCGAACGCCAGTCAGGTCCGTCGAACATGAAGTTCGATCCGTTCCTGTGGGACCTTCACTCGGATCCGCGGTTTCGCCCGCTGCTGGTCAAGCTAAACCTCGCGGATTGATCAGGCGCGGTTCGTTCAGCGAATGCGCGATTCCGCAGGAAGGAGCCACATTGATTGGCTGCGCACGCAACCGCCCGGTCCGCGTCCCTGTGGCGTGACCCGATGCGAACGGAATTGGCGCCAAGCGACTGGGGTAGGCTTCGCGCGCCGGCCGGTGGTAGGGTGTGTCACGATTCATTCCGAGCGTCCCGTGAAAAGTCACAAACCGAGGACTCCGCACAGTCTCCGCGAGTTCGTCAGCGAGGTCGCCGTCGTGCTCCTCGGCATCGTGCTTGCGCTGGCGGGCAAACGGGCACTCGGCAGCCTCGAGCTGCGACACAAGATCCGGGTCGTCGGCGGGGAGATGCGTTCCGAAATCTCCGGGGACGACGGACCGCAGGTGCTCGAGCGCATTGCGGTTTCGCCGTGCATCAACCGCGCGCTCGACGGCATCCGCGCGACGGTCGAGCAGAGCGCAGCGCGGCCGGCGGTCCTAGAGGCGGTTGGCCGCTTCGCGACGCCGCGGCACACCTGGGACAGCATCGCGTTCCAGGCCGCGCTCTCGGCCGGGGTCCTGGCGCAACTGCGCGTGGACCGCGTCATGCGATGTCGCGGTTCAATTCCCTGATGCCGGTGCTCGAGAGCGCCAATGAGCGGGAGTTTCGTGATGGCGCCGCGCTGACGGCGCTGAG
>CAYNCY010000492.1:0-3214 GCA_964395195.1 uncultured Steroidobacteraceae bacterium | reverse complement strand
CCTCAAGAAGCTCGAGGCGACGCGCACGATGGTGTTCGTCAACATGAAGCGCACCGACGAGCGCGTCGAGGCGACGCTGCGCGCCAACCACATCAACGCCGAGGCGATGTCGGGCGACGTGCCGCAGAACAAGCGCCTCAGGATGCTGCGCGACTTCCACGAGGGTCGCCTGCCCGTGCTGATCGCGACCGACGTCGCGGCGCGGGGCCTGCACATCCCCGACGTCAGCCACGTCTTCAACTTCGACCTGCCGCAGGACCCGGAGGACTACGTGCACCGCATCGGCCGCACCGCGCGCGCCGGCGCCACCGGCGATGCGATCAGCTTCGGCTGCGAGGACTACGTGCAGTCGCTGCCGGACATCGAATCCTTCATTGGACGGAAGCTCCCCGTCGAGGCGGTCGAGCCCGGCACGCTCGCCGAGGTGACCGAGGTCGCCGGCGACTTCCACGGGCGCGGTCGCTTTGGCGGCGGCCGTGGCGGCCCGCGCTCGGGTCCGCATTCGGGCCCGCGTCGTGGCGGACCGGGCGGTGGTCGCGGACCGCGCAGCGGTGGCGGTGGCGATCGCGGTCGGCCGCGTCCGCACGGCCACTCGAGCGCTTCACCGGCTCAGGCGCCGGCTCCGGTCACGCCCGCACCGGTCGCGGCGGCCGTGCCACCGCCACGCGAGCCCGCGCCCGCGGCGCCCCGGCGCGAGAGTGCCCCGCGCGCACCCGAGGCTGCACGGACGACGGGAGCGGTAACTGCCGACGGCGCGGAACCGGCCAAGCGCAAGCGCCGCCGGCGTCGGCGCGGTGGTCGCGGCGGGGGTGCCCCGGCGGCGGGTGCCGAACCCTCCGCGACCGCGACGGGCGACTCGGGAGTGGCGGTGGCGGCGGGACTGCCGAAGGCCGGACGCCTGGCACTCCTCGGCGCCGCGCTCTTGGGCGCCGCGACGCTCGCCTGGCTCGCGCTTCGCAGCTAAGAGCGCCCTCAGGCAAGCTCGGCGATCGAATCGACGCCGTGAAAATCTGCCGTATCGCGTGCCGGTTCCGCCGAATCGGGCCGGCGGATCGCGGCCAGCCAGCCGATACCGGCGGTCCGCGCGGCGGCCAGCACCGGCAGGCTGTCGTCGATCAGCAAGGTGCGCGCGGGCACGAAGTGCCGGGCCGCCGCGAACCGCGGCCAGAAGGCCGGATCCTCCTTGGGAGCGCCGAACGGGTGACTCGAATAGGCCGCATCGACCTCGGCGATGACGCCGACCTTCGCATCCTTGATGGCGAGTGTGTCGGGATGGGCATTGGTCACGAGCACGCGCGCCTTGCCGCGCGCCCGCAGACGAGCGAGCGCCGCGCGCGCGCCCGCAAGCCAGACGATGCGCTCACCCGCCGCGCTCGTGAGGGCGCGCAGGTCGAGCTCGAGCTCCCGGCTCCAGTAGTCGATGCAGTACCAGTCGAGTCGGCCGCGCGCTTCTGCGAAGCGGGGCGCGAGGAGTCCGGCGCCCGCAGCGGGCGCAAGGCCGCGCTCGCGGGCCCAGAGCATCGGCACGTGCTGCTGCCAGAACCAGTTGTCGAAGTTAAGGTCGAGCAGCGTGCCATCCATGTCGATGAGCACGGTGTCGATCTCGGCCCAGTCGGGCGCAGCGGGGCGGGCGGCCATGGTCGCCATCTTACAACGCGCGCAGGCCAGGGCCCGGCCCCGCGGATGGTCGCGTGACGCTCTTCCTCGTCGTGCTCGGCGGCGCCCTGCTCGCGTTCTGGTGGCACTCGAGCGTCGAGGCGCGCGAGCACGCGAACAGTGCCGCGCGCGAGGCGTGCACGGGCGCTGACGTCCAGCTCCTCGACGACACCGTCTCATTCAAGTCCGTGCGCCTCGCCCGCACCGCCGATGGCCGGGCGACGCTGCGCCGCACCTATGTCTTCGACTACAGCGATGACGGCGCGACGCGCCGCCACGGCTTTGTGATCCTGCGCGGTCGCGAGGTCGAGCTCGTGGGCTTGGGGCCCACGCTCGTGCACGGGCGCGCCGCGTGAACGATCACGTCGACCTGCACGTGCACTCGAACCACTCCGACGGCGTGCTCGCACCGGCGGCGCTCGTCGAGGTGCTCGCGGCCGCGGGGGTCCGGCTCTTTGCGCTCACCGACCACGACTCGGTGGCAGGCGTCGCCGCCGCGACGGCGGCGGCACGCGCGCGGGGGCTCACGGCGGTCCCCGGCATTGAGCTCTCGGCCAACTGGCAGGGGCGCGGCATCCACATCGTCGGACTCGGCATTGATCCCGCCTCGCCCGCGCTCGCCGCCGCGATCGCGGCACTATCGATCGCGCGCTTCGAGCGGCTTGCGGCGATCGGCGAACGCCTCGAGCGCGGCGGCGCGCCTGGCCGCGCAGCGGTCGAGTCGCTCCGCGATGTCGCGACGCCGACCCGCACGCACATCGCCCGCGCGCTCGTCGAGCTCGGCGCCGCGCGCGACGTGCCGGCGGCATTCACGCGCTGGCTCGGCCGCGGTCGTCCCGGCCACGTCGCGAGCGCGTGGCCCGAGCTCGCGGCAACCGTCGAGGTGATCGCGGCAAGCGGCGGCGTTGCCGTGCTCGCCCACCCGCTCAGGTACACCCTCTCCCCCGGCCAGCGCCGGCGCCTCGCGCACGATTTTCGCGCCGCCGGCGGCACCGCGCTCGAGGTCGTGACGGGTGGCGCCGCACCACACCAGATCGAGACCGCGCTCGGGCTTGCGCTGCGCTCCGGGCTCGAAGGCTCGGTGGGTTCGGACTGCCACGACCCCGCGCTCGCGTGGCATCGCCCGGAGCGATTGGCTAAGCTGCCCGAGGCCGTCGCGCCGGTGTGGCAGCGGTGGGACCCGACACCGCGCCGAGCGCTCGAGGCATGACGGAAACCAACGACAAGATCAATACGGAGCTCTTCCAGCGGCTCGAGCGGCTGCGGGAGCTCAGGATCGAGCACCGCGACCTCGACGACGTGATCTCGCGCCTGCAGCTCGACCTCAGGGTCGATGAACTGCAGCTAAGGCGCCTCAAGAAGCGCAAGCTCCTGCTCAAGGACCAGATCATTCGGCTCGAGAGCGAGCTGATCCCGGATCTCAACGCCTGATGGCGCACGCCTGAGGCAGTGAACGGATGGACACCTTGAGCGAATTCTTCGCAAACTTCGCGCACGACTGGCTGAACGCGACGACGCTCGTCGACGCGTTCGCACGCCTGCGCGACCACCCCGAGCT
>CAYNCY010000491.1:0-3216 GCA_964395195.1 uncultured Steroidobacteraceae bacterium | reverse complement strand
CGCGAAGTGACCGGGCGACGGACGCGCTTCTTCCGCTTTCCGGGCGGCAACGCGTATGCGGGCACGGTCGCGCTCGTGCGCGGCCTCGGCTACACGGTCGTGCACTGGCGTTGGCCCGAGGGCGATCCCGATCCCAGGATTGACGCACCGCGCCTCCTCGAGCAGACGCTGTCCCGCACGCGGACCGGCGACATCCTGATCTTCCACACCAACGGCCGCGGCTGGCACACGGCCGAGGCATTGCCGAAAATCATCGATGGCCTCGAAGCCAAGGGCTTTCGGTTCGTGACGCTGACCGAGGCGCTGCCGGCCCGCTGAGGAACCGTTCACCGGGTTGCGGACGACGCGGGACCGCGCGAACATCGGGCCCCCGCTGCCGCCTAGGACGAGTCCCATGCTGAGCGCACTCCTGCTCACTGCCGCCGCCGGCTTCGCGCACCCGACCCCGGCCCCCGACGCAGACCTGCCCGCGACCGTCTACCGCGAACGACGCGAACGCGTCATGAAGGCACTCGATGGCTGCATCGGGATTCTGGCAGCGCAGGGCGCACCGTCCGGAATCACCGAGGACTTCCGCCAGGACGGGGATTTCATGTGGCTGACCGGCATCAACGAGCCGGGTGCCTTCCTCGTGCTGGCACCCAAGTCGCCGTACACGAAGACCACGCTTTTCCTGCGGCCGCGGGATCCGGAGGCTGAGCGCTGGACGGGACCGCGCGAGGCGGTCTCCCCGGAGCTCGGCGCGCGCTACGGCGTCGACAAGGTTCGGCGCGGCGGCCCGCAGCGGCTGCTCGAGAGCGCGGGCCTCGAGCACGAGTGCGTGGCGATCATTGCTCCGGCGACGATGGCGACGGATGAACGCGATGACGCGGTGCTCGCGCTGCGTCTCGCGCAGCGACTCGGCCTGCGGGTCGTGTACCGCCGTGCGCTCCTCTCGCAGCTGCGCGAGCACCACGATGCCGATGAGCTCGCGCGCATGGAGCGGGCAATCGCGGCGTCGGTCGCCGGCCATGAGGTTGCGGCCCGGGCAACGGTGGCGGGGGTCTCGGAGCGCGACGTGCAGACGCAGATGGAGTACGCGTTCTTTGCGGGCGGTGCCACGGGCTTGAGCTATCCCTCGATCGTCGGTGCAGGCCCGGACGGCGCCGTGCTGCACTGGGACAAGAACTCGCGCGTGCTCAAGGCGGGCGACGTGGTCGTGATCGATGCCGCCGCCGAATACGGTCGGTATGCGGCCGACATCACCCGGACCTATCCCGTGTCCGGGCACTTCACGCCGGAGCAGGCAGAGGTCTACCGCGCGGTGTACCAGGCGCAAGAAGACATCCTCGCGGCGATCCACCCGGGCGTCACGATGGCGGAGCTGCAGCACGTCGCCGAGGAATCGCTCCGGCGCGCAGGCTATCTCGCCGACTTCATCCACGGCTTCGGTCATTTCGTCGGGCTCGACGTACACGATGTCGGCGATTACGAGAAACCCCTACCGGTCGGCGCGGTGTTCACGGTGGAGCCCGGTGTCTACCTGCCGCAGAAGGGTTTTGGCGTGCGCATCGAGGACGAGGTCGTAATGACGGACAAGGGCTATCGGCTCCTGACCGGCGCGCTGCCGCGCAAGCTCGAGGATGTCGAGGCCTGGGTGGAGAAGGCACGCCGCTAGCGAGGCGAGGATGCTGCACTCGTGCTAAAACGCTCTGCGCCGGCGATCCGGCCGACCACAACGCAATGCGGGGTTCATCGATGACGCTCATGCGCACGCTCTGTGTCTTCGTCGCCGGCTTGGGTCTCGCCGCGACCGCAACGGCCGCGAAGCCCGTCACGGCCACGGGTCCGACCTTCACCGTGTCATTCCCCGCGAGCCGCAGTGCCGCTGCGCTCGACGGACGGGTGATCCTCCTCCTCAGCAAAGACCAGACGCGGGAGCCGCGCACGCACGTTGCCGCAAACGAGCCGCTCGCGACCCCATACATCTTCGGAATGAACGTCGATGCGCTCGCCCCGGACTACGCCGCGGTGATCGACGATGGCGCCTTCGGCTGGCCGGCGCGTCATCTTTCGGCGCTGCCGGCAGGCGACTACTACGTGCAGGCCGTGCTCAATCGCTACGAGACGTTCCACATGGGCGATGGCCGCACGCTCAAGCTCCCGCCCGACAGGGGCGAGGGGCAGCACTGGGAGTCGAAGCCGGGCAACCTGTACTCGACCGCGAAGGTCTTCCACATCGACCCCGCGCACCCGGTACGTCTCGCGCTCGTGCTCGACCAGGAAGTGCCGCCGATCAAGCCAAAGGCGGACACCGAGTTCGTCAAGCACTTCAAGATCAGGAGCGAGCTCCTGTCGAAGTTCTGGGGTCGCGACGTCTACCTCGGCGTCCACGTGCTGCTGCCGAAAGGCTTCGACCAGCACCCGGAGGCGCGCTACCCGCTGATGGTGTTCCACGGCCACTACCCGGATGACATCTCGGAGTTCCGCACGACACCGCCGGATCCGAACCTCAAGCCCAACTACTCGAACCGCTTTCACCTCGCGGGCTACAACCGCATCGAGCAGGAAGAAGCTTACGCGTTCTACCAGAAGTGGATCTCCGCGGATTTTCCGCGCTTTCTCGTGATCGAGATCGAGCACGCGAACCCCTTCTACGACGACAGTTACGCGGTCAATTCCGCGAACCTCGGGCCCTACGGCGATGCGATCAACCAGGAGTTGATCCCCGAGGTCGAGAAGCGCTTCCGCGGTATCGGCCAGGGCTGGGCGCGCTTCACCTACGGCGGTTCGACCGGCGGCTGGGAAGCACTCGCGACGCAGGTCTTCTACCCGGACATGTACAACGGCGCGTTCGCCGCGTGTCCGGATCCGATGGACTTCCGCGCCTATACGCTCATCAATATCTACAAGGACAAGAACGCGTACACGCTGACGGGCGAGGCATCCTCGATCGAGCGGCCGGCGTTTCGCGACTACATGGGCGAGGTCTACGCAACCCAGCGTGACGAGAATTACATGGAGCTCACGCTCGGCGACAAGTCACGCTCGGGCGGGCAGTACGATGTGTGGCAGGCGGTCTATGGCCCCGTCGGCGCTGACGGCTACCCGAAACCCATCTTCGACAAGGTGACGGGCGACATCGATCCCTCGGTAGCGAGCTACTGGCAGGATCACTTCGACCTCTCGAACATCATCAGCCGCGATTGGGCGACGCTGGCACCGAAGCTGCAGGGG
>CAYNCY010000490.1:0-3234 GCA_964395195.1 uncultured Steroidobacteraceae bacterium | reverse complement strand
ATTTCCGCCAGCGCCGTGAGGCGCGGATAAATCGAGTGCTGGACGCGCGTGAAGTCCGGCACGAACTCCGTCCAGAGGCTGCCCTGCACACCGATGATCCGACTCGCTTGCGCGGCGGTCGCACCGGTCGGGATGACGGCGCCTTCATAGGCCTGCCGCAGCGTCGTCATCGGCGGCTGACCCGGCCACTCGTCGGGCAGGTTCGACTGGTAGTAGTCGAAGTACAGCGACTCCTGGGGTGTCATGACCACGTCATGGCCCTGCTGGGTCGCAGTGAGCGCAACCTTCTCGCCGTCGCTTCCGTGCCAGGACATCACGACCTGCGAGGCGGGTAGCTTGACGCCAGCCGCGATCGGATCGTCCCAGCCGACCGGCGTGCGTCCATGCTCCTGGAGGTGGTTCACAATCTGACCGATGAACCAGCCCTGCAGCTGGTCCATGTTCGTAAGTCCGAGCTCTTGCACTCGCGCCCGCAGTTCGGGCGAGGCGTTCCACTGCTGCTTTTCCGCTTCGTCACCACCGATCGAGATGTAGCGCGACGGGAACAGGCGCATCACCTCATCGAGTACGTCGTCGACGAACTGCAAGGTCCGCTCGTCCGGTTTCAGGAGCCACGGACTGATTCCCCAGTCCGTCCACACCGGCGGTCGCTCACCCGTGACGCCGAGCCACGGATAAGCAGCGACGG
The DNA here is from genome assembly GCA_964395195.1 of uncultured Steroidobacteraceae bacterium. Lineage (GTDB taxonomy): Bacteria > Pseudomonadota > Gammaproteobacteria > Steroidobacterales > Steroidobacteraceae > CAIKZZ01. The sequence goes on along the minus strand of CAYNCY010000490.1, from coordinate 2,546 downwards.
CTGCCTGCATGTGTCCCGGAAGATCGATCTCGGGAACGATGGTCACGAAGCGCGCGGCGGCGTAGCTCACGATGTCGCGCACCTCCGCTTCCGAGTAGAAGCCGCAGTAGGGCTTGTCGATCGCGCCCGTCAGCTCGACATCGAGGCCGACGGCCTTGCGACAGGCCCCGACGCGGGTGAGCTCGGGGAATTTCGGGATCTCAAGGCGCCAGCCCTGGTCCTCGGTCACGTGCCAGAGCAGCACGTTGAGCTTCTCGAGCGATATCCAGTCGATCAGCTGCTTGATGTCGGCGACGCTCTGGAAATGCCGTCCAGAGTCGAGAAGGAGTCCCCGCCAGGCGAATCGCGGGTGATCCTCGATGACGCCTTCCGCAATCACGGCCGGAGTACCGCGAGTCCAGCCCGGCCCCGTCAGCAGCTGCCAGACCGTCACACCGCCATAGAACGCGCCGGCCGGTGAGCGCGCGGTGATCCGAATTCCTCTGGCACCCACGACGACGCGATAGCCGCTGTCACCATCGACCGTCGCGCGCGGATCGAGCTCGAACACGATGGCAGGATTGGCGTCCGCCTTGGTTGCACGCTCGAGTTGCAACCCGCGCGTATCCGCGATCAAGCGCACGAAGCGATCGGCGATGGACTCGAGCGCCACGCGTTCCGATCCACGAATCGCGACCCGACCGCCATCGGCAATCGTGACCGTTCCCGACGAAGCGGGACTCGAGTCGGTCGGCTGTGGCAGCAACGACCAGGTGGGAGTTGCGCTCGATGCGCTCGCGATCGACGCGGTCGCTTGCCAGACGAGAGCCGTCGCGATTCCGCGCAGCACAGTCCGTGAGCGTCGATGCATCGACACCACGCGGGCAGGCCTGCCACGAACACCGACCGCCAGAACTGACATCGCCGAGTCTTCCCCTTGTCGACACCGGTGACCGCACTCGTCCGTGTCTACTCGCCTCTATTGATTCGGGCGCTTGACGAATCAATGTTGCAATGCTTGCCCATTTTCGTCAAGTATGGTGGTGTCAAAGCCGAATCCGGCTATGATAGTTCGGAGCAATGACGAATCAAATGAGAGCGCCCCTGCCCTCGCCGCCGACGGCCAGCGTGACCCGCCAGCTGTCGCGGCGCAGCGTATTCGAGGCCCTGCTGCACCGGAGCCCCATCTCCCGGGCAGACCTCGCCAAGGTGACGGGCCTCTCGAAACAGACGATGTCCGAGGTTGTCGACACGTTCGAGCAGCAGGGCCTGGTCCGCCGGGTCGGGCGGACGAGCGGCAACGTCGGCCGGACGGCCGTGCTGTACGAATTGAGTCCCGAGGGCGGTCACGTCCTCGGCATCGACCTCGGCGCACGGCGCATGACGGTCGCCCTCGCCGAGATCGGGGGCCGGGTGCTTGCCGAGGCCGACGAGCCCACCGACACCCGTGGCGGTGCCTGGGTACTCGACCAGATTGCCCGGCTCTCGGACCGTCTCGCGCGCGACAACCACACGCACCCGAGCCGGATTCGCTCGATCGTGCTCGCGACCCCCGGCGTCGTGAACCCCAAGAGCGGCGCCATCGAGATGGCTCCCAACATCAGCGGCCTCGATCACCTCAACGTCGTGGGCCTCCTCGGCGAGAAGCTCGGTAGTCCCGTCGTCTGCGAAAACGACATCAATCTCGCGCTCCTCGGCGAGATCTGGCACGGCTGCGCACAGAACGTCGCGAACGTCGCCTTTCTCGCGCTCGGCAGCGGCGTCGGGCTTGGGCTCTTCGTCAACGGCCAGCTCGTGCGCGGCGAGAACGGCGCGGCCGGTGAAATCGGCTATCTGCCGATCGGCGGCGACCCGCTTCAGGCGGAGTCCCGCGCACAGGGTTGCCTCGAGTACCAAGTCGGTGCCGCCGGCATCGTGCGGCGATTCCGGGAGGCCGGCGGCTCGCCGGTCGACTCTGCCAAGCAGGTCTTTGAGCTCGCGCAAGCCGGCGATGTGCTCGCCGCGAGCGTCATCGACGAGACGGCGCGACTCGCGGGTCTGGCGGCCGCGGCAGTCATCGCGACCGTCGACCCGCAACTGCTCGTCCTCGGTGGTTCGGTCGGCGCGCGCCCGGATTTTGCGGACAAGGTGGCGCGTACGCTTTTGCAGCTCGCGCCGCGGCAAGTGGAGATTCGCGTGAGCACGCTCGGTCCCCGCGCCGGCGTCGTGGGCGCCTTGTCCGTCGCGCTGCGTCGCCTCCACGATGACTTCTTCGGGGTCGCTGAGCTCGCCTCGGCGCTGCCACTACCCCCGCCCGCGCGCCGTCACGCTCACCAGTGACACACGAGACCGCCCACTGTTTCGCCGCAGACCTCGGCGGCACGAAGCTCGCCGCTGCGATCGCCGATGAACACGGACGGATCGTCGCGGAATTGACCGAGCCGACCGACGCGCGCGGCGCGGCTCACGTGGCCGAACAGCTCGTTGCGTGCGCAGGCAAGCTCTCGCAGTCCGCCGGGGTCTCCGTGACCCAGGTGCGCCAGGTCATGATTGGCGTCCCGGGAGCCGTCGATCCGCGCACCGTTCGC
>CAYNCY010000489.1:0-3241 GCA_964395195.1 uncultured Steroidobacteraceae bacterium | reverse complement strand
CTCCGTCCGAGCGCGGCCAGCGCGCTCTCGGCCTCGAGCACTTCGTGAATCACGAACTGGAAATCGCGGCGCGGCGCGCGGTACTCGTACATGGCAGGCCTCAGGCGTCGACGGGGGGGTGCGAGGAAGTCTAGCAGCCCTGCCCCGCCCGTCGCCGTCAGCTGCGCCGGCGGGAGAGGAGCTGTCCGAGCCCGAGCGCGGTCACGAGGAAGGCGGCCGCGGCGAGCGCGAGCGAATGGTGGATGCCGATCACGTCCCCGACGATCCCGACCGTGAGACCGCTGAACATCCGCAGGCCGGAGGACGCCATCGCGAACACGCCGATGACCTGGCCGCGGTAATCGACCGGGGCGTTCAGCTGCACCAGCGACTGCGCCATCGAGTTGAAGGCGAGCTCGACGAAGCCGGCCAGGGCCAGGAGCCCGAGCGCGAGCGGGTAGCTGTGCACGAGCGCGAAGCAGCCGAGCGCGATGCACCAGATGAGTGCAAGCCCGAACGCCGTCCGCGGCTGGGGCCTCAGGAGCCCGCGGCTCTCGAGCACGATGCCGGCGACGAGAGCGCCGAAGGCATCGGCGCCGAGGAGCGCGCCGTACACGGGACCGGGGTCGCCGAGGCCGAGGTCGTGCGCGAAGCCCGGCATCTGCGCCTGGTAGGCGTTGCCGATGAAGAACGACGAGGCGCCCGCGAGCAGCGTCATCGAGAGGAGCACGGGGTTGTCGCGGACGATGCGGAAGGTCGCCGCGATGTCGCCGAAGCCCCGCACGATCCGCGCCGGAACCTTCGGACCCTTGCGAAAGCGCGGCCCGTACGGCGCCTTCACGAGCCAGAGGATCATCGGCAGGTACACGAGCGCGTTCACGAAGATGCCGCGCACGGGCCCGAGAACCAGCAGCATCATCGCGCCGACACCTTGACCTGCCAGCATGCCGAGGTAGCGACCGGTGGCGCCGAGGCGCACCGCGCTCGGCAGGTCCTCGAGCGGCACGATGTCGTGGAGGAGCAGCTGAGTCGCCGGCACCCAGAAGACGCCGGCCAGGCCGTGGATGATGAGGAGCACGATCGCGTGCCACATCTCGAGGCGGCCTGACAGGAACACCCAGCCCCAGCCGAGCGACACCAGTACGAAGAGACCCATGCCGATCTGGATGAGGCGCCTGACGTCGAAGCGCTCGGCGAGCGCGCCGGTGTACACCGCAAAGAGGAGATACGGCAGCCAGTGCGAGACCACCGCGAGGCCGCCGAGGAGCGGTGAGTGGAACTTCTGGAAGATCACCCAGTAGCTGATCACGTGCTCGGTGATGTCGGCCGACATCGCGAGCACGGAGCAGGCGAGGAAGATCCTGAAGCCCCGGTGCCTCAGCGCCTGGAAGGAACGCGGTGCGAGGGCGCTCATCGGCGCGTACCGGGCGGCGCTTCGGTCGGCACGGCCTAGTGCGAGTCGAGCAGCGTCTTGAGGAAGCGGTAGTAGAAGTCGACGCCCGTGTCGAACTCCCTGACGCCGACGCGCTCATCCTGGCCGTGCGCGCGGCCGTCGTCGATGTCGCCCGCATCGCCGCTGACCGCGTACACCGGGATGCCGGAGGGCGCCGCCATGGCCGCGTCCGAGGTCGAGCCGTCCATGTTCGGTATCACGGGCGCTCCCGGCCAGAAGGTCGCCGCCACCTTCTCGACCGCGCGCATGAGGTCGGCGCGGACGACGGGCGCCGCAAAGCCCGTCTTCGACTCCGCGGTGTCGTGCAGGTGGCCGAAGTCGTCGTAGTAGCGCACGACGAGTTTGGGCTCGGCGAACACGCGGATCAGCTCCTGGCGGATGGCCTCCGGTTCGTGGCCCGGCAGGATGCGGCAGTTGACGTTCGCGGTCGCCGTCTGCGGCAGCGCGTTGTTGGCGTGACCGGCGGCGAGTCGCGTCGCAACGCAGGTCGTGTGCGTGAGGACGTAGTAGACGACCTGCTCGTCGAGGCGCGCGATCGCGGCCGGGTCGGGTGGCTGCGCGAGCACGCCTTTCAGTGTCGCGGCCATCGCGGGCTCGGCGGTCGGTAATTGCCGCTCGAAGGACAGCCGCACCGCATCGTTGAGCTCGTACGGGAAGCGGTAGTGCTCGAGCCGCTCGAGCGCGTGCGCGAGCTCGTAGATCGCGTTGTCCCGGGTCGGCTCCGAACTGTGGCCGCCCTTGTTCCTGATCGTGAGCTCGAAGTCCGCGTACACCTTCTCGCTCAAGCCGACGTAGACGCCGATCGCCTTGCCGTGCTGCGTGCTCACGCCGAGGCCGTCGTGGTTCAGGATGTACTCGGAATCGATCAGGTCGCGGCGGTGATGCACGAGCCAGTCGATGCCGTTGGCACCGGCCGTCTCCTCGTCCGCCGTCAGTGCGAGGATGAGGTCGCGTGGCGGCCTGAAGCCCTCCTTCTTGAGCCGCAGCAGCGTCGCGACCATGATCGCGTCGCCGTCCTTCATGTCGGACGTGCCGCGCCCGTAGTAAAAGCCGTCCTTCTCGATGAACTGGTAGGGGTCGGTGGTCCAGTCCTCGCGCCTGGCCTCGACGACGTCGAGGTGGCCGATCATCGCGATGGGCTTTTGCTTGCCCGTGCCGCGCAGGCGCACGACCAGGTTCATCTTGCGCGGATCGTCGCCGACGAGCGCGACGTCGCCCTCCGGGAACCCCGCGGCGCGGAAGCGCTGCGCCATCGCAAGTGCCGCCGGCGTGCTGCCGCCGCCCGACTCGCTGGTGTTGATCTCGATGAGCTCTTTGAAGATGTCGCGCGCGAGCGCGCGGCTCGCCGCGTCCTCCGCAGTCCCTGCATACGCGGGTGTCACCAGTGCCGTCAGCGCAAGAATCGCCGGTAACCGTGTCATTCGGCTCTCGTCTCGTGGGGGTTGCCGCCATTATGCCGCAGTGGCGCCGGTCGACGGCAGCGACGGCTTGGCCGGGCGGCGGTGGATCGCAGCGGCCAGGGCGCAGATGCGCAATCACCCTATTCAGCCGGTCGCCTTCCGAAGAGCTATGCTCGCCTCTCCGGTACGGCGAGGGGGCACCGTGCAAGAGATCGCTTCGACCGGTCGCGCGGCCGCGGTACGCTTCGACCGCTGGTTTTTCAGCACGACGGCCGCCCTCGCGCTTCTCATCGTGTTGGTCGGATTCGCGCAGACGCTCTACCTGAGCGCGTGGCTCGGGCCGCCGCCAGTCTCGACGCTCCTCTACGTGCACGGCACGGTGATGACGCTCTGGTACGTGCTCTTCCTC
>CAYNCY010000488.1:0-3260 GCA_964395195.1 uncultured Steroidobacteraceae bacterium | reverse complement strand
TCGACGTTCTGGGCGACTCGCAAACCCGGCGATGCGCCGCTCGTCGTGCGCGAGCTCAAGATCAACGTCAAGGACCTGGCCTCGTTCTACCACGCCCAGGCACAGGGCTCGAAGCTGCCGACCGACTACCAGGAGGCGGCGCGCTGGTATCGCGAGTTCCTGAACTCCTTCCCCGACGATCCCGAGGCGCCGGCGACGAATTACCTGCTCGCCGACACGCTCTTCGAGAGCCACCAGTACCGCGACGCGGCCCTCGAATACGAGCGGACCGCGTACGCCTATCCGCCCAACGCCAAGTCGGCGACCGCCGGCTACGCCGCGCTTGTCTCCTACGAGAAGGAGGAGGCGGATCTCAAGGCCGAGGCCCGCACCGCGTGGCACCGGCAGGGCCTCGAGAGCGGACTCAGGTTCGCCGTCACGTTCCAGGACCACCCGGAGAGCGTGCCGGTGCTGGTGCGCACCGCGCGCGAGCTCTACGACCTCAAGGATTACCCGAAGGCGGTCGAGGTCGCCGATCTCGTGCTCGCGCGGCGTCCCGCCGTCGACGTCGAGAAGCAGCGCACCGCCTGGACCGTGATCGCGAACGGCCAGTTCGAGCTCGGTGAGTTCGACAAGTCAGAGGGCGCATACCTGCAGGTGCAGACGCTGCTGCCGGCGAACGATCCGCAGCGCCCGGCGATCGATGAGCGCATTGCAGCCTCGGTGTACAAGCAGGGCGAGGCGAAGAAGGCCGCCGGCGACGACGCCGGCGCCGTCGAGGACTACCTCCGGGTCGCGAAGCTCGCGCCCGGCGCCAAGATTCGCGCGACCGCCGACTACGACGCGGCGGCGCTCCTCATCGGACTCAAGGACTGGCCGCGGTCGATCGAGGTCCTGGAAGGCTTTCGCAGGAACTTCCCGACAAGCGAGCTGCAGCCCGAGGTCACGCGCAAGCTCGCTGCTGCCTACCTGGAAGGCGGTCGGCCGGGTCAGGCGGCCGGCGAATTCGAGCGCATCGCCAACGCGCCGGGCGGATCGCCCGACCTGCAGCGCGAGGCGCTCTCGCAAGCCGCGACGCTCTACGAGAAATCGGGCGACGTCCCGAAGACGGTCAGCAGCTGGGAGAGCTACGTCAAGCGCTTCCCGACGCCCTTTGAGCCCGCGATGGAGGCGCGCGAGAAGCTCGCGGAGATCGCGAAGCAGCAGGGCAACGCATCCCGTCGCTCGGCGCTGCTCGCCGAGATCGTCGCCGCCGACACCGGCGCCGGGGCCGCGCGCACCGACCGCAGCCGCTATCTCGCGGCGCGCGCCTCGCTCGAACTCGCACAGCCGATCCGCGATGACTTCAACGCGATTCGCCTGACGTTGCCACTCAAGAAGTCGCTCGAAGCGAAGCGCACCGCGATGCAGCACGCGCTCAAGGCCTACGAGGCCGCCGACAGCTATTCGATCGCCGAGGTCTCGACCGCGGCGACGTACGAGATGGCCGAGCTCTACCGTCACCTGAGCGAGGATCTCCTCAAATCCGAACGGCCGAAGACCCTCAAGGACGAGGAGCTCGAGCAGTACAACCTGTTGATCGAGGACCAGGCCGATCCCTTCGTCGAGAAAGCGATCGAAGTGCACCTCGTGAACGCGGTCCGCGCCTCGCAGGGCGTCTACGACGCCTCCGTGCGCGCGAGCTTCACGGCGCTCGGGAAGTTGAAGCCCGCGCGCTTCGCCAAGACCGAAGAGAACGAGGATCTCGTCATCGACGCCACCGCCGGTGCCGCCCCCGTCGTCGCGCCGGCACCGCCCGTGGCGGCCCCGACCGGCAAGAAGGGGGCAACGCCCGCGGCGCCGCCGCCGGCGCCACCCGCCGTGCCACCCGCCGTCGCCACCCGATTCCAGGAGGCGGTCGTCGCCGCGGAGCAGGGCAACAGCGCCCGCGCGGTCCAGGAGTTCACGGCACTGGGCACTACCGCACCGACGCTCGCCGGCGCTCCGCTCAACCTCGGCATCGTGCAGGCACGTCAAGGCAACTGGACCGAAGCGGAGGCCGCGCTCACGGAGGCGACCAAGCGCAATCCGACGAGCGCCATCGCCGCGGCGGAGCTCGGCGCCGTGTACCGGCAGCTCGGGCGCTTCCCGGAGGCGGAGAAGGCCTACCAGCGCGCCCTCGAGCTCGACGCGAACATGCCGCGTACGCACCGGAACTTCGGCGTGCTGCTCGACCTCTACCTGCAGAAACCCGCGGAAGCGCTCGCGCAGTACGAGAGTTCGCTCGCGCTCGCGGGCGGCGAGGACAAGCAGACCTCGGCCTGGATCGCGGAGATCAAGCATCGCATCGGTGCCGGCGAGAAGACGGCACGCGCGGAGGCACAATGAAACTGAGCACCTGGCTGATCGGAATCGGCATCCTGGCGGCGTCCGCGCTGCCCGTGCTCGCACAGAACGCGCCGGCGCCCGAGAAGGACGCAAAGGCCCGCGCAATCGCGGCTGCGGCCCAGGACGCGGAGCCGGCGGTCGCGGACCCCGCGCCGCGCGCGAGCGCGCCCGTGCCGGCCCCGAAGCCCGCAGCCGCTCCGGCGGCTGCCGCAAGGAGCACCGCCGACCGGGGCCCGAAAGCCTCGGACCGAATCGACCTCGACACGACCCAGATCACCGGCAACCGCGAGCTGCCCAAGGTGATGGTGGTCGTGCCGTGGAAGCGTTCGGATATCGGTGACCTGGTCGGTCGACCGGTCAATAGCCTCGTGGACGAGGCCCTGCAGCCGGTCGACCGCGAGGTCTTCCGGCGCGAGATCGACTATTACGGCGCCCTGTCACCCGATCGTCCGCGTGGCGAGACGCACGTCACAGGTGCGGCGGTGAAAGAGCGGCCTGAGAAGTAATCCACGGTTTTTGTAACATAACTTGAGTGAAATGGGTCGGCCCAGCCGGCACAACGCGCAGGACCCAACGGAGCAGCCGAGATGCATGCCTACGAGACAATTGTAAACTTCTTCAAACAGGGAGGATTCTTCCTGTACCCGATCGCGCTCATCTGGGCCATCGGCCTGGTGATCGCTATCGAGCGATTCATCTATCTCACTCGCGTCGGTACCGGCAACCGCCGTCACTGGGACGAGCTGCAGCCGCTGTTTGAAGCGGGTAACTACAAGCAGGCCATGAACGTCGTGCAGGCGTCGGGCACCGCGCTCGCGCAGGTCATGAAGTACGGCTTGAGTCGCATCCAGTCGGCGCGTCGCCGCGACGACATCGAGAAGGCGATGGATGAGAGCCTGGTCGAGGTGATTCCG
>CAYNCY010000487.1:0-3281 GCA_964395195.1 uncultured Steroidobacteraceae bacterium | reverse complement strand
GCGATGAGCGACGACGTGGAACTCTCCTGGCTGCTCGCCGGCATCGTGAAGGCTCCGCGCATCACGGTGCGCAACCTCACGCTCGACAGCCGCGCCGTGACTCCGGGCGATGCATTCGTCGCGCTGGCCGGCAAGACCTCGCACGGACTCGATCACATTGACGAGGTGGTGCAGCGGGGCGCGGTTGCGGTGCTCTGGGATCCGGCCGAAGGTCGCCAGCCGCCGACGTTGCCGCCCGCAGTCACCGCCGTCGCGGTTCCGGGCCTGCGCCCCGAGCTCGGCGACGTGGCCGATCGGTTCTACGGCGAGCCTTCCGTTGAGGCCGACGTCGCGGGGATCACCGGCACGAACGGCAAGACGACCTGCGCGTGGCTCTTCGCGCAGTGCTTCGGGACGGGGGGTGCGTATCTCGGCACGCTCGGCACCGGCCGCCCGCCAAACCTCGCGCCCGCGACGCACACGACCCCTGACGTCGTCGCCGTGCACCGCACGCTCCGTGCACTCGTGGATGAAGGTGCCGAGCACCTCGCGATGGAAGTGTCCTCGCACGCACTCGACCAGAACCGCATCGATGCGGTGCGCATGCCGGTCACCGGATTCACCAACCTGACCCGCGATCACCTCGACTACCACGGCAGCATGGCGGACTACGGTGCGGCCAAGGAGCGGCTCTTCAGTGCGCGCGGAGTCGAGCACGCCGTCATCAACGTCGCGGATCCCTTCGGGCGCGAGCTCGCGGCGCGCCTGCCGGCCGGCGTCGCCCTGACGACCGTCGCGACGTCGGGCACGGCGCCACGTGCGGCGCGCTTCATCGTTGCGCGCGACCTCGAGTGCCGCGCCGACGGGCTCGAGATTGCCGGCGAGACCCACGCGGGCCCGTTCCGGCTGCGCTCGCCCCTGATCGGCTCGTTCAACGCCGACAACCTGCTGCTGGTGCTCGGCCTGCTGCTCGCCGCGGGCCAGCCGCTCGCGAAGGCGCTCGAGGCGCTCGCGCGCGCGAGCGCGCCGCCCGGTCGCATGGAGGGGTTCGCGGTCGGCCCGGACGGCCCGATGCTGGTCGTCGACTACGCGCACACGCCCGATGCGCTGACCAAGGTACTGGCGGCACTTCGCTCCCACACGCACGGCAAGCTCTGGTGCGTGTTTGGCTGCGGCGGCGATCGGGATCCCGGCAAGCGGCCGCTGATGGCCGCCGCAGTCGAGGCGGTGGCCGATCGCATCGTGATCACCGATGACAATCCCCGCACCGAGGATCCCGACCGGATCGTCGCGATGGTGAATGGCGCGCTGACCGGCCGCGTACCCGCACATATCGAGCGCGACCGCGCACGGGCGATCACCGAGACCGCCCGGCAGGCGCGACCCGGGGACGTCGTGCTGATCGCGGGCAAGGGCCACGAGGACTACCAGATCTTCGGCACCGAGCGGCGCTACTTCAGCGATCGCGACGTCGCGCGCACGCTGACCGGACGGGCCGCATGAAGCGCTCGCTCGCCCATTTCGCAGGCGCCATGCGCGGCACTCTCGCGGGTCGGGACGCTGCGTTCGGCGCGGTGTCGACGGATTCGCGCACGCTCGCGGCCGGCGATCTCTTTGTCGCGCTGGTGGGGCCGAACTTCGACGGCCACGACTACGTCGAGGCGGCGCTCGCGCGCGGTGCCGTCGGCGCGGTGGTTTCGCGCGCGCTGAGTACGCCGATTGCGCAGATCATCGTCGACGATACGCTCCGCGCGCTGCAGCGGGCCGCCGAGTCCTGGCGCGCGCAGTTCCAGTTTCCGGTCGTCGCCGTCGCCGGCAGCAACGGCAAGACCACTACCAAGGAGCTGATAGCGACGATCCTGGCAGCGCAGGGGCCGTGCCACTCGACGCGCGGCACGCTCAACAACCACATCGGTGTGCCGCTGACTCTCCTTGGCCTCGAAGCGCGCCACACCTCCGCGGTCATCGAGATTGGCGCGAACCACCCTGGCGAGGTCGCGGCGCTCGTGCCGCTGGTCCGCCCGACCGTCGGACTCGTCACCAACGCGGGCGCCGAGCACCTCGAGGGCTTCGGTGACCTCGACGGCGTCGCGCGGGCCGAGGGCGAGTTGTTCGCGGGCCTCGAAGCGGGCGCCACCGCGCTCATCAACGCCGATGACGCCTACGCGCCGCTCTGGATGCAGATGAGCCGCGCCGCGCGTCGCGTCAGCTTCGGATTCGCACCGGACGCTGACTTTCGCGCGGTGGGCGCGTTTCGCCGCAACGGCCCGGCCGACATCGTGCAGGAGTTCGAGCTCGCATCGCCGGCCGGACGCGCGACCGTGCGCCTCGCGCTCGCGGGTCGGCACAACGTCGTCAACGCGCTCGGCGCGGCAGCCGCGGCCCACGCCTGCGGTACGCCGCTCGCCGAGATCGCCGCCGGACTCGCGCGCATGCGCGCCGTCAAGGGTCGTCTGCAGCCACACGCGGGGCTGAACGGCGCGCAGCTGATCGATGACTCCTACAACGCAAACCCGAGCAGCCTGAGCGCTGGCCTCGAGGTGCTCGCCGGGTTCTCGGGCGAGCGCTGGCTCGTGCTCGGCGACATGAACGAACTCGGTGGCCAGAGCCGCGATGCACACGTCTCCGCCGGCCGCGAGGCGCGCGAGCGGGGCATTACGCGGCTGTTCGCGGTCGGCTCGATGACGCCGGAGTCCGTCGGCGCCTTCGGTCCGGGCGGCGAGTGGTTCGCCGATGTGGCGGCGCTTTCGACGCACGTGCGCGCGCTGCTCGCGCCCGGCGTCACGGTGCTCGTCAAGGGGTCGCGCTCCAATCGACTTGAGCGCGTCGTAGAGGCACTACGCGAAGAGCCGGCGTTCAAGCGCGCGGGCGACGGAAAGTAGACGATGCTGTATCACCTCGCCGAGCTTCTCTCGCAGCACTACTCGGGCTTCCGGGTCTTCCAGTACCTGACGTTGCGCGGGATCCTGGCTGCGATCACGGCGCTCATGATCTCGCTCCTGGTCGGGCCGCGCATGATCAGGAGCCTCACCAGTCACCAGATCGGCCAGAACGTTCGCGACTTCGGGCCCAAGTCGCACCTGACGAAGCAGGGCACGCCGACGATGGGCGGGACGCTGATCCTGGTCGCGATGCTCGCCTCGACGCTCCTGTGGGCGGATCTGTCCAACCGTTACGTCTGGATCGTCAGCGGCGTCACGCTCGCCTTCGGGTTGATCGGCTTCTACGACGACTATCTCAAGCTCGTGGTCGGCAACTCCAAGGGACTGCCGGCGCGCTGGAAGTACGCGCTGCAGTCGGTT
>CAYNCY010000486.1:0-3282 GCA_964395195.1 uncultured Steroidobacteraceae bacterium | reverse complement strand
CGACTGGAACCGGAGCGAGGCGCATATCCGTCGCCGCTACCGACTCGGAGAGTTCTCGGAACCCAAGACCGCAACGTCAGCGCGCGTGGTCGAGATCCCGGGCGACTTCCTGCGCGACCTCAAGGCGTGGAAGCTCGCTTGCCCGAAGGGCGACGCTGACCTCGGAACGGTCGGCGATCTCTGTTTCCCGCAGGCTGACGGCCAGCCGATGCACGGGAGTGCGCTGACCGCGCGCGGACTCAAGCCGGCGCTACGCCGCGCAGGTATCCGCGAGGTCCGGTTCCACGATTTGCGGCACTCGTTCGCGTCGAACCTGCTGGCGGCCGGCATCGACGTGGTGACGGTGAGCAAGGCCATGGGCCACGCGTCCCCGCAAATCACGCTGACGGTCTACTCGCACGTCATCCCGAAGCAGCGGCACGGTGCGAGCGAGCTGCTTGCGCGCTTGATGCGCGAAAGTGGAAACAAAATGGAAACAACGAGCCCTGTCGAGGGGGGTAGTGCTCACCCGGTGGGTGCGCAAAACACTGGAATTACAGGGGTTTTGTTGGAGGCGTCGGCCGGAATCGAACCGGCGTACACGGATTTGCAGTCCGCTGCGTGACCACTCCGCCACGACGCCAGTCAAAAATTGGAGCGGGAAACGAGGCTCGAACTCGCGACCTCAACCTTGGCAAGGTTGCGCTCTACCAACTGAGCTATTCCCGCACGCGGCGAACCCAGAATTCTAGCGGCCAGCCCCGCCCTGTCAAGGAGAGGCGTCAGGCCCGGGACCGGCCGCTCAGTTCGGGCCAGGCGGCCTGCAGGTACAAAACCATCGACCAGAGGGTCAGAACGGCCGCCACGACCGTGAGCGCAAGCCCGATCCAGTAGATCGGGAGGCCGAGGAGGTTCTCGTAGTACAGCATCATCGAGAGCCCGACGATCTGCGCGATGGTCTTGACCTTGCCGAGGGAGCTGACGGCGACCTTGTGGCGCGCCCCGAGCTCCGCCATCCATTCCCGGAGGGCCGATATCGCGATCTCGCGCCCGATGATGACGATCGCCGTCAGCGTCACGTACCAGACCGGGTTGCGGGTCACGATCAGGACGAGCGCGGTCGTCACGATCAGCTTGTCGGCAACGGGGTCGAGGAAGGCGCCGAGTGGCGACACCTGGCCCAGGCGCCGCGCGATGTACCCGTCGAGCGAGTCCGTGATCCCCGCCACCGCGAAGAGCAGCCCCGAGACGATGTCGCCCCAGCCGTATGGGAGATAGAAGAGTCCGACGATGACCGGGATCAGCGCGATCCGTAGCCCGGTCAGGAAGTTCGGGATCGTGTACGGCGTCACGCGTCAGCCGCCCGGGTGCAGGCGCTCGTAGATGGCCTCGGCGAGCCTTCGGCTGATACCGCGTACGCGCGTGAAGTCCTCGACGCCTGCACCCAGTACTCCTTGCAGGCCGCCAAACTGCTTGAGCAGCTCGCGACGGCGGTTGGGCCCGAGCCCCGCGACGTCCTCGAGGATCGATGCCTGGCGCGACTTCGCGCGACGGGCCCGATGGCCGGCAATTGCGAAACGGTGAGCCTCGTCGCGCACGCGTTGCACGACATGCAGTGCGCGCGAGTCGGGCGGAAGTATAAGTGGCGTGTCCGTGCCCAACAAGAAAAGTCGCTCTTGTCCTACACGCCGGTCGGCACCCTTGGCGACGCCGACGACGCGCGGCACCTCGACGCCGAGTTCCGCGAGCGCGGCCGCCGCTTCCTTGAGCTGGCCCGGCCCGCCGTCGATCAGGAGCACGTCCGGGATCGGCGCCTCCCCCGCTTTCACGCGCTTGTAGCGGCGCGCGAGCACCTGGCGCATCGCGCCGTAGTCGTCGCCGGGTGCGAGCCCCTCGATGTTGAAGCGCCGGTAGTCGGACTTCATCGGCCCTTCGACGCCGAACACGACACACGATGCAACCGTCGCCTCGCCCCCCGTGTGGCTGATGTCGAAGCACTCGATGCGCTTGGGCGGAGACTCGAGCTCGAGCGCTTGCCCGAGCGCCGCGAGCTGGTCGGCGATCCCCGCCTGCGTCGCGAGGCGCATCTTGAGCGCCTCGACCGCGTTGTTGCGGGTCATCTCGAGCCAGCGAACCTTGAGGCCACGCTCGGCGCGGTGGATCACGACGCGATGACCCGCGTGCTCGGTGAGCGCCGCCGCGAGGATATCGGCGTCCGCGATCTCGGATTCGACCAGGATCTCCTCGGGCGCCGGGTGCGTGATGTAGTGCTGCGACAGGAACGCCGCGAGCACTTCGTCGGGCTCGGCGAGCGGCGCGCGCGCGAAGTAAGTCGTCGTGCCGAGGTTCTGGCCGCCCCGGATGAACATGAGCCCGATGCAGTACTCACCCGGTCCCGCCGCGACCGAGACCGCGTCGCAGTCGACCGCCGCCTCGGCCGTGACGATCTGCTTGGCCTGAATGCGCTTGAGCGCGGCCAGCTGGTCCCTAAGGGCCGCCGCCCGCTCGAACTCGAGCGCCTGGGCGGCGCTCTCCATGCGCTCGGAGAGGCCGGTCGCGACTTCGTCGTTCCGTCCCTCCAGAACCCTGATCACGGCGGCGACGTCGGCCGCGTACTCCTCCTTCGTCACGAGGCCGACGCACGGCCCCGTGCAGCGCGCGATCTGGTACTGCAGGCACGGCCGCGTGCGGTTCGAAAAGTAGGTGTCGTCGCACTGGCGGATGCGGAAGATCTTCTGGAGCTGCAAGAGCGTCTCGCGGACCGCGAGGGTGCTCGGATACGGCCCGAAGAAGCGCCCGGGCAGCCGGCGGCTGCCGCGGTAGAAGCTCAGGCGCGGGTACTCGTCGGCCGTCGTCAGGTACAGGAACGGGAAGCTCTTGTCGTCGCGCAACAGGATGTTGTAGCGCGGCTTCAGCTGCTTGATCAGGTTGAACTCGAGGAGGAGCGCCTCCGTGTCGGAGTTCGTGACGGTGACCTCGATCGCCGCGATCTGCTGGACCAGCACCGCGACTTTCGGCTGCATCTGGTCCGCGCGGAAATAGCTCGCGACCCGCGCCTTGAGGTTCCGCGCCTTGCCGACGTAGATGACGGTGCCCGCGGCATCGCTCATCCGGTAGACGCCCGGGCGCGTCGGGAGCGAGGCGACGAACGCCTTCGGGTTGAAGGTCGCGACCGAGGGCTCCGCCACGGCGTGCGCAAGCTCGAGCGACGCCGGCGACCCGGGCGGTGCCGGGTCGGGCGAAGTCTCGGGCGGTGGCGGCACCGGGGGCGTCGGGTCAGGGTCGGTCATCGGAACCATGTTC